>NZ_JBFTNH010000006.1:0-247428 GCF_056397385.1 Pseudomonas sp. 05N36
GTAAACGCTCCGTAAACGCTCCATGAACCTCACATTCAAAGCCGCCACCTGATCCCCAATGCTGTGCTTCCGATTCCTTTCCGGAGCCAGCACCTCATGATGCGTCCCGACGCAAAAGTCGAAAAAGTCTATCTCTACCCCAAGCCCGTCGACTTCCGAAAGTCCATCGATGGCCTCGCTGCTCTGGTCGAACTGGACATCAAGGTCGCGGTGTTTGACCCGGTGCTTTTCGTGTTCCTCAACAAACCTCGAAACCGAGTGAAGATTTTGTATTGGGAGCGCAACGGCTTTTGCCTTTGGCTAAAGCGGCTGGAGTCCGAGCGCTTCAAAACATCGCCCGATTGTTCGGATGAAGCCATCGTGCTGACGGTTCAAGAACTCAACTGGTTATTGGACGGTTTTGATTTGTGGCGCAACCGTCCGCATCAAGTTTTGACGCCTCGATTCGTCGCCTGATTCGGTATAATCCAGGGCATGATTTCCATGCCCAAAGACCTTCCTGACGACCCTGTTTTGCTCAAGCAACTGCTTGAGCAAATGCTGAGTGAGCGCGAGTCGGATAAGGGCAAGATCGTTCATCTCGAGGAAGAAAATGCGCTGTTGCGTCAGCGCCTTTTCGGGCGCAAGTCAGAGCAGACAGCTGATCCCACGACTCCGCAAATGGCCTTGTTCAACGAAGCTGAAAGCGTGGCCGGGGTTGTCGACGAAACGGTTGAAGAAGAGGTCGTAGCTCCGACCAGGCGACGGGGCAAACGCAAGCCTCTGCCCGCCGATCTTCCGCGTGTTGAAGTCATTCACGAACTGCCCGATCATGAGCTGACCTGCGCCTGCGGTTGCCGTAAACACAGCATTGGCGAGGAAGTCAGCGAGCAGCTCGAGATCGTGCCGATGCAAATCCGCGTGATCAAACATGTGCGCAAGATCTACGCCTGCCGCGATTGCGAAACTGCACCGGTTACAGCGGACAAGCCCGCTCAACTGATTGAAAAGAGCATGGCCAGCCCAAGTGTCCTGGCGATGCTGCTGACGACCAAATACGTCGACGGCTTACCGCTGCATCGCTTCGAAAAAGTGCTAGGCCGCCACGGTATCGATATTCCACGCCAAACCTTGGCGCGCTGGGTTATCCAGTGCGGTGAACACCTGCAACCCTTGCTCAACTTGATGCGGGATCGACTGCTGGAAAGTCGCGTAATCCACTGCGACGAAACGCGCGTACAGGTGATGAAAGAGCCTGATCGAGAACCGAGCAGCCAATCCTGGATGTGGGTGCAAACCGGCGGGCCGCCAAATCAGCCGGTGATCCTTTTTGACTACTCGACCAGCCGGGCGCAGGAGGTTCCGTCGCGCCTGCTCGAAGGTTATCGCGGCTACCTGATGACCGACGATTACGCTGGTTATAACGCCTTGGGCGCGCAATCCGGTATCGAGCGTTTAGGCTGTTGGGCACATGCGCGACGCAAGTTTGTCGAGGCGCAAAAGGTGCAGCCTAAAGGCAAAACCGGACGTGCCGATATCGCCCTGAATCTGATCAACAAGCTGTACGGTATCGAGCGAGATTTAAAAGAAGTCGGCGATGATCATCGCCACGAAAGCCGACAGCAAAACAGCCTACCGGTGTTGGCCCAGTTGCAAACATGGCTGGAGAAAACCCAGCCACAAGTGACAGCGCAAAATGCACTGGGCAAAGCCATCAGCTACCTGGCCAGCAACTGGATGAAGTTGGTGCGCTACACCGAAGCCGGTTACTTGCCGATCGACAACAATACGGCAGAGCGTGCGATCAGGCCCTTCGTTATCGGGCGCAAGAACTGGCTGTTCAGCGACACGCCCAAAGGCGCGATGGCCAGCGCTCAACTTTACAGCTTGGTCGAGACGGCCAAAGCCAACGGCCAAGAGCCCTATGCGTGGCTGCGCCACGCACTTGAGCGCCTGCCACAAGCCTCGAGTGTAGAAGACTTCGAGGCCTTGCTGCCGTGGAACTGCACACCGCAAACTCCAAGATAGCCATAGATCCCCACCTTTAAAATGTGGGGTTCATGGAGCGCTTACACCTGATAATCCGGCGCAAAAGCGTCGGTGATCAGTTGAAAAGGGTTATCCATAATGCGTCACCGCTTGATGGGATCGTGCAGTCATTGACCGGATGGGATCAGGATTGGTTCGCTTTTCCGGACCACCGGCAGGTCGCTCGCTGAGGTTTCAACAACATCCGTGTGCCTCCATTCTGACGAAGCAAGGGCCATGCCGGTTCTGCTCAGGGTCAATAAACCGGCAATAAAAAGGCGAGCCCAATGGCTCGCCTTTTTTATTCATGGTCCGTTTCAGGGCATGACGGAGTAGATGATCGCTGACAGTGCGATCAGGCCGATCAGCACCACGAACACGTTCGAGGCTTGCCCCGAATACTGGCGCAGCGACGGCACGCGGCGGATCGCGTACATCGGCATCAGGAACAACAGGCAGGCGATCACCGGCCCGCCGAGGGTTTCGATCATGCCCAGGATGCTCGGGTTGAAGGTCGCCACCACCCAGCAACTGAGAATCATGAACAGCGCGGTCACGCGGTTCAGCCAGCTGGCCGGCATCACCCGGCCGCGGCCGCGCAGGCTTTTCACGATCAGGCCCTGGAAGCCTTCGCTGGCACCGATGTAGTGGCCGAGGAAGGATTTGGTGATTGCCACCAGCGCGATCAACGGCGCGGCATAGGCGATGACCGGGGTCTGGAAGTGGTTGGCCAGGTACGACAGGATCGAGATGTTCTGTGCCTTCGCGGCGGCAAGGTCGGCCGGCGACAGGGCCAGCACGCAGCTGAAGCAGAAGAACATCACGGTCAGCACCATCATGCTGTGGGCGACGGCGAGGATGCCGCTGCTTTTCGGCTCGGCCTGGGCGCCGTAGCGCTGTTTCTGGTCGACGGCGAAGGCGGAGATGATCGGCGAGTGGTTGAACGAGAACACCATCACCGGAATCGCCAGCCACAAGGTTTTGAAGAACAGCGGCAGCGGCATGCCTTCACTGGCCGAGGCGAAGAACGCGCCGTTCCAGTTCGGGATCAGGCTCACGCCGAGCAACAGCAACGCGGCGACAAACGGGTAAACCAGCACGCTCATGCATTTGACGATCACGCCCTGGCCGCAACGGACGATCGCCATCAGCCCCAGAATCAGCGCCAGCGACAACACCGAGCGCGGTGGTGGCGCGATGTGCAACTGATGCTCCATGAAACTGCCGAGGGTGTTGGTCAGCGCCACGCTGTACACCAGCAGAATCGGGAAGATCGCAAAGAAATACAGCAGGGTGATCAGCTTGCCGGCACCGATGCCGAAGTGTTCTTCCACCACTTCGGTGATGTCCCCGGAACGTCCGGACAGCACGAAGCGGGTCAGGCCGCGGTGGGCGAAGAAGGTCATCGGGAACGCCAGCAGCGCCAGCACCAGCAACGGCCAGAAACCGCCGACGCCAGCGTTGATCGGCAGGAACAGCGTGCCTGCACCAATTGCCGTGCCGTAAAGGCCGAGCATCCAGGTGGTGTCGTGTTTGCTCCAGCCTTTGCTGGTGGTTGCGGTACTACGGGGCAGTTCTACAGCAGGATTATCGGCAGCAGGTGTACGTACATCGGTCATCAGTATCGCCTCGTTATTATTCTTGCTCGGGCTCACGTAATGCAGGCGGTCAGGGAATGCTCGTCAGCACTCCACCCAGCTCACGGCCAGGCCGCCCCGTGAAGTCTCTTTGTATTTGTCGTGCATATCGGCGCCGGTATCGCGCATGGTGCGGATCACCCGGTCCAGGGAAATGAAGTGTTTGCCGTCGCCGCGCAGGGCCATTTGCGTGGCGTTGATTGCCTTCACCGCGGCAATCGCGTTGCGCTCGATGCACGGCACCTGAACCAGCCCGCCGACCGGGTCGCAGGTCAGGCCGAGGTTGTGTTCCAGGCCGATTTCGGCGGCGTTTTCCAGTTGTTCGGGTGTCGCGCCCAATACATCGGCGAGGCCGGCAGCGGCCATGGCGCAGGCGGAACCGACTTCACCCTGGCAGCCGACTTCGGCGCCGGAGATCGAGGCGTTCTTTTTGCAGAGGATGCCCACCGAGGCGGCGGCGAGGAAAAACGCCACGACATCGTCGTCCGAAGCGTCGGGGTTGAACTTCATGTAGTAATGCAGCACTGCCGGGATGATCCCCGCCGCGCCATTGGTCGGTGCGGTGACCATGCGACCGCCGGCGGCGTTTTCTTCGTTCACGGCGAGGGCGAACAGGTTCACCCATTCCATCGCCGAGAGGGTCGAGCTGATGACATTCGGTTTGCCGATTTCCAGCAGGCTGCGGTGCAATTTCGCAGCGCGGCGCGGCACATCCAGACCACCCGGCAGCACGCCTTCGTGGCGCAGGCCTTGCTCGACGCATTCACGCATCACCGACCAGATGTGCAGCAGGCCGCTGCGAATTTCCGCATCGCTGCGCCAGGCCCGTTCGTTGGCCATCATCAGCTCGGAAACCCGCAAGCCGTGCTGGTTGCACAGCGACAGTAATTCCACGGCGCTGGAAAACTCGTACGGCAACACCACGTCGCTGGCGGCCGGCACGCCCGACTCGGCTTCAGCTGCTTCAACGATGAAACCGCCGCCGACCGAGTAGTAGGTTTGTTCCCACAGCTGGCCGTTTTCGCCAAAGGCTGTCAGCGACATGGCGTTAGGGTGGTAGGGCAGGCTTTCGTCGAGCAGCAGCAAGTCGCGTTGCCAATCGAAGGCAATGTTCCGGCGACCGGCCAGCAGCAGTTCGCCATTTTCACGCAACTGCTGGATACGCGGACCGATGCAGGTCGGGTCGATGCTGTCGGGCCATTCGCCCATCAGGCCCATGACGCAGGCGCGATCAGTGGCGTGGCCGACGCCGGTGGCGGACAGCGAGCCGTAGAGACGGACTTCCACCCGTCGGGTTTGCTCCAGCAAACCCTGGTCGAACAGCGCCTGAGTGAAGGTTGCCGCAGCGCGCATCGGGCCGACGGTGTGGGAGCTGGACGGACCGATGCCGACTTTGAAGAGATCGAAAACACTGATAGCCATGCTAAAGCCTTACAAGCAATGGAGTAGGAATCGCCGCCATTTTTTGTAGGCCAAGCGCAATGTCGGCGATACTGCCTACCTCGGTCAGTGCTGACCAACGAAACTTCCTAAGACAGGCTTTAGTAGGACTAAACGATGAGTCGTCAATTTCATGCCCAGACCTACGTCTGGCTGCATGTGTTTTCCTGTGCGGCACGCCACTTGTCGTTCACCCGCTGCGCCGAGGAACTGCACATCACCCCCGGTGCCGTCAGCCAGCAGATCCGCCAGTTGGAAGAGCGCCTGGGGTTTCGTCTGTTTCACCGCCGCGCCCGGGGTGTCGAATTGAGTGCCGAAGGCCAGCGCCTGGCGATTACCGTCAACGAGGCCTATGGCAGCATCGACGCGGAATTGCGCCGGCTGGATGCGGGGATGATCAGCGGCATCCTGCGGTTGCGCTCGATTCCTTCGTTTCTCGGCAAATGGCTGACGCCGCGCCTGCCGCGTTTGCAGCAGCGCTTTCCGGATATCCAGTTGCGGCTGGTGGCCGAGGACAGCAGCGTGGCGTTGCACGAAGGCGACTTCGACCTGGCCATCGACTTGAACGATGGCAGTTACCCGGGGTTGTTATCCACAGCCTTGCTCGATGAGCAGATTTTCCCGGTCTGCGCGCCGAGCCTGCTGCGTGGCCGACCGCCGCTGCACGGGCCGGCGGATCTGGTGCATTTTCCGTTGTTGCACGACATCACCGCCTGGCGCGGCAGTTATGAATACGCGGAGTGGGAGTTTTACCTGAACGCCATCGGCTTCGACGGCGCCGACGTGCGGCGTGGGCATACCTTCAACCGCAACCACCTGACCATCGAGGCGGCGATTGCCGGGATGGGCGTGGCCATCGCCCGCCGGACCTTGCTCAACGATGAGCTGGAGCGTGGCACGCTGATCGTGCCATTTGGCGTCGCGGTGCCCAACTACAAACGCTATGTATTGCTGTATTCACCGGGGGCGCTGAGCCATCCGGGCGTGCGCGCGGTGCATGACTGGCTGGTGGAGGAAGCGGAGATTTTTCGTGGGTTGCACCCCCTGGGTGAGGGGCAATTGTGAGGATTTATTGCGGCATTGCGGATCGAGTCGACTCCCGACATTAACAGCGCTTTTGCCCGTTGTCCGGCTTTTTTTGCGTAGGAATATTTATCTTTTTTTAGGGGTTGAATTGTTTCTCCATCTGCCCAACTCTGTAACCAAGAGGTCACGGCCAACCAGGTTTCAAACACTGCACCGGACCTCTCGCGAGCTAGCTGAAATAAGGGATGAACTATGCAAATCCAAGTCAATAGCGATAACCATATTCAAAGCAGCATCCGACTGGAGGAGTGGGTACGTACTACCATTGAGAGCACGCTCGAACGATACGAAGAAGACCTGACACGGGTCGAAGTCCACCTGCGGGACGAGAACGGCGATAAACCCGGTCCACACGACATGCGCTGCCAACTTGAAGCGCGGCCAAAAGGCCATCAACCGGTATCCGTTACTCATAAAGCCGACACACTGGAACTGGCCATCGACGGGGCGGCCGCCAAGCTTGAACACGCCCTGGAACACCTGTTCGGCAAATTGCGCGGTAAACGCGCCACCGTCACGCCGATCAACTCGGGTGCTCATGCCGATGCGCTACTTGAAGAAGAATTTCTCGAGAACGAACAGGCCGCTTTCAATAGCTGATGCCTGAAACACCCTTACCACCCCACTGAAAACGGGCCTGCAGATGCAGGCCCGTTTCGTTTATGCCTTGAACACCGTCGTGCAGGGCGTCAGCACATCTGTC
Source organism: Pseudomonas sp. 05N36 (assembly GCF_056397385.1). Lineage (NCBI taxonomy): Bacteria > Pseudomonadati > Pseudomonadota > Gammaproteobacteria > Pseudomonadales > Pseudomonadaceae > Pseudomonas > Pseudomonas sp. 05N36. The sequence continues at coordinate 6,874 of NZ_JBFTNH010000006.1, forward strand.
GCTCATCATCCCCCAGCCTTATTGCGCACCATTCAGCCTCAGCCCTGTTGATTGTGACTACCGGCGCCGTGCCTGACACTCGGGCTCACTGTCCCTGGCCTGCTGGAGTTTGGTAATGAAAGAGTCTGTGCGCTTTGAAGATAAAGTGGTGATCGTCACCGGTGCAGGCGGCGGTCTCGGACGGGCTCATGCGTTGTTATTCGCCAGGCAGGGCGCCAAGGTACTGGTCAATGATCTCGGTGGTTCGGCTCAAGGCGAAGGCGCCAATGCCTCGGCAGCCGACCGCGTGGTGGCAGAGATTCGCGAAGCCGGTGGCACTGCCGTGGCCAACCACGATTCGGTGACCGACGGCGACAAACTCGTGCAGCACGCCCTCGACGCCTTTGGCCGCATCGACGTGGTGGTCAACAACGCCGGGATTCTGCGCGACAAGACCTTCCACAAAATGGAAGACGGCGATTGGGACCTGGTTTACCGCGTGCATGTCGAAGGTGCTTATAAAGTCACCCGTGCCGCGTGGCCGCACATGCGTGAGCAAAACTACGGTCGAGTGATCTTCACCGCCTCGACCTCCGGTATCTATGGCAACTTCGGTCAGTCCAACTACGGCATGGCCAAACTCGGTCTTTATGGCCTGACCCGCACCCTGGCCATCGAAGGCCGCAAGAACAACATTCTGGTCAACTCCATCGCCCCGACCGGCGGCACGCGCATGACCGAAGGCCTGATTCCGCCACAAGTCTTCGAACAGTTGAAGCCGGAACTGGTCAGCCCGCTGGTGGTGTACCTGGCCAGCGAGAACTGCCAGGAATCCTCTGGCCTGTTCGAAGTCGGCGGTGGCTGGATGGGCAAGGTGCGCTGGGAACGCAGCCTCGGCGCCGGGTTTGATCCGCGTGAGGGCTTCTCTCCGGAAGATGTTGCTGCTCACTGGGAGCAGATCTGCGACTTTGAAGGTGCGGCGCATCCAAAGGACAACATTGAAGCGTTGAGGGAAATGATGGGGAATTTGCAGAGGTATTCGCTGTAATACCGAGGACTATTGCCGGCCTGCGCTCAATCAGCTTCGCCTCCGGGCACTCCCCCCATCGAAACCCGTGCTCACGGGGTTCTTTTATTTCGCCCTAAAAAAAGGCCGCTGCAAACGCAGCGGCCAAGGTAAGACGTTGGATCAAGGAGCTACAAATCAACGTCAGTGAACACGGGTCGATGAACTGAAACGGATTCAAATCATCTGGATTCTGTTGCTAATGAGGCGGGAAAGTCACACCTCGGTGTTTCGTGCTTTCGGCCGTATTGCCCTGAAAGCCAGGCAAGGATAAGTCCTTATCCCCAAAGGAAAAATAGCGATTCGGGACAATGACTGTTACAGCCTCGGCAACAGTCGCTGCCACGCAACTCCCCCGACAGTCTCCGTATCTACCTTCATGTCGCAGGTGCTCACCGTCGCGGTTGCCTTGGGTTGCTGTGCCCAGGCGCAGGCTGTGGACTTCAACAAATAGAGCACTTCACTTGTTGTAAGAGTTCAGCGTCTGATCGATTCAGAGTGTTTTTTAGTTGTTGATTTTACGAATTAACACAAGTTTTCGGGTGCGCGCTGTGTGCTAAATGCCTATAAGTAGTTGGGCGCCAGATGTGCAGTTGTCTTGTTGTTTTCTGGTGCTCTAAATCACTATTTAATAAGCGGTATTTTTATAATGACTGATGTTCTTCTCGAAAAAATACGTAGCAAGTTGAAGCATATTTTTAAAAGTCGTGGTTATGGTCTGGATCCCGATACTACTTACTATTCCAGTGCGGTGATCAACGATCTTGGGCAGGCGGTTGTCGCTTATTCCGAGTCGCTGACCTGGGTCGTCATGGAAAAAGTACAGCATGATGAGCTGCCATCATTCGATGAAACGCTCGGTGGGATTTACTCTATTCGATGGAGCCGGGATCCGAAATATCAGGTTAATACGGCGGTACTGGATGTCAGGGAGTTTAATCGGATCTGCCATGGGATTGTAATCGAGTTCCGAAAGGAAGCGCTCTTCGCTGAGCCGTTCTGACCGTGCGGCGCTGCTCGTGATGGCAGGCGGCTTTGTAATGGTCATTCACGAACGCATTCCCGTTGCGGAGTGTGCATTAGTCAGCTGAATAGTATTTAAAAGGAATTTATGTATGGCGAACCCGGATTTGCTGAAAGAAGTCAGTGAGCAACTCAATGCGTGTTTTGAGGATTTAGGCTGCGGTATCAATGCGGACGAAATCTATCTGAACTCGGTCGTGGTTAATGATCTGGGGGAACCGCTCGTCGAATCCTATCGAAATAAATAACTGTTTGGCCAGGCGTTGTTTTTTATGGTTGGGCTGTTTCGAAACAGTCTCGAACTTACGCGGTTTGAGGGAGATGCTCATACCTCATGCACTCACTCATGGCTCGAGTCACCGCTAGAAGTTACTGGCGTACCGGGCTGTGATTTAAATAACTCTCTCGACGCATGGAGCGGTAATAGGCCGTTTACAAATGTCATAAGGAACAGTGAATGAATATAAAACTTTCAACAGAAGCGCTACAGGGAACGTTTCAGGACGCGCTTCTACGCCCCTCTAAGCGGGCGATGGCCGAACAACCTCACCTGATACCGGATTGGCTACAGCGTGCCAGTGAAGAGGATCGCCAGTATTACGTCGATACGGAACAGTCCCTGGCAGCAAAAGAGCAAGCGCTTGATGAACAGCTGAAAGAGACCAGGTCCCTCAAGGTATTCGCACACTCTTATGCCCAGGAGTTCGTCCGGATTCTCTGCGGCGAACTCATCGACCCGGAGCAGATTTTCGTCAACGCTCGTCATACGTTCCATGTGGGTCCGCAAAAGGTTGTTCAATGTAATCGCCTGACGCTTCCCGAGTTCATGCTCAATGGTTTGTATGATCCGTCCTCTGCCCCATTGGCGTTCACCCTTGAAGGCGAGGCGCTGCCGTCAGGCTTGACCGAAGAAGACCTCAAGGCAGTGATGGGCAGCGAGAGCATGCGCTCGCTGTATGCCGAGAAATTTGAAGAAAAGTACACCAGTGAAGCGGTACTGCAAGCCCTGCAAGCCGTGCTGGACGGTCGCACGGACCTGAGCTCGTTCAGTGCAAAGTTGCAAGGGCATATCAGTGACGACAGCCTCAAGATCGTCGAACGGGCCAGTCAGAACGCCGAAAACTATTCGGCGGGAGATCTTTTACTCGATAGCTGGAAAATCCCCTTTCAAGGGATGATTGTCTATTGCGGACCAGAAGGTGAGGGCGGTACTTGCGTTCTCTATGCGCCTGATGCGCCGGGGGGCAGGGTCTGGTTCGAGTTTCCTAGCTTCAAACAACTGAACTTCCATATGTTCAACTGGACGAGGTTGCCAGAAGGACGCAGTTACCTGAGTCGGCAGTCTCACGCCAGTGAGCGAGAGCGCACCCATTCGTACATGCGGCATTTAGAGGCAGAGCTACCGGTTCAATGGGGCATCAAGCGCAACGTCTGGTCATCGGTTGGTGCCGGTGCATTGCGCCAGGGTGTCTTGCTCAATGTCGGTTGGCTGCGGGGCGAAGTGGAGGCGGTCATTCCTGCCGGTTATCGTTCGGCCACCGCCTACCATCGACAGTATTTCGCCCGTTTGAACACCGAGCTTAAAGCGTTGACCCGGCTCGCCAGTCATGAGGCGGCGCTGATCAGCTACGAGAAGTTTGCGTACAACCTCATCAAACAAAGGGTTGAAGATGTTCTGGCGGAACACGGTGAAACAGTCGTCGTGAACCCCGATCTGATAAAGGTGGTGCTGGACGAGTCGCAAGAAATGACCTTGTCTCAGCTCATCATCAAGGAACAACACATCACGGAAGACAGCGGGCCGATACATAACCCGGGAATCTACCCAGCACTGCGTTTGTTGGCCGGCCATCCCCCCATTTCCGACACGTTGATGGCCAATGTGCTGATGAAATATATCGTGGGCTGGTCGAAGACATTGCGTCCGGGCGAAAAATACATCGACATGTTGTCCACCGACTACCTGGACCCCGATGCCCCTGGTTACGCGCTCAAACGCGATGTCTATGTCAACCTGCAACTGCATGAAATGCAGCGAGCCGCATTGGCGGAACTGTTCAGCGGTGTGCTTTCGCGGGAACACTATGAACGTATCGAACAGGCTATTGATCGGTTGCGAGTACCGGAAGCCACCGATCCAATAGCCAATGATGACCCTGAATCTCCCCAGCGCAACGGCGTGTACAGGTTTTATCTGCAAAACCGCAAGGTCCAGGGCGTTTATGTTTTTCGCTTGATGAGCGATGGCGTGGCCACGGATCTGTTGTATACCCCGAATGCACCTGACGGCCGCTGGTTTCGACCACGGGCCGAGTTCGCCAGGTCGGTGAAAGTGGGTGGTTTAGGCAGTTATTACTGCGCGCGAGTCAAATACACCGATCAGCGAGTGATCAACGCCTACATCGAAGAGATGAAACAACGTAGTACCGACGACGAGCCGCCGGCACTGCATGTTCATAGCCGCGTATTCGACTTTTCCGGTTGTTACAGCGAGATGATCAGGCAGATCATCGACGGGGTCGATGCACAAACCACAAGTCTCATCGAGATTGTCGCCAAGCTGACCTACGACGCTGCGGTAGCGGCAGTCACCGTCGTAGGCTGTGTCTTTCCACCGATCGGTCTTGGGTTAAGTGCTGTCGTGATGACAAAAGGGGTGTTCGAGGGGGCAAAGGCTTATCACGAAGGAGATCATTCGTGGGTATTCGCAAGCTACCTCGATTGCATGCTGGAACTGGCCACGATGCGTATCGGCAAGTTGGGTTTCTCGCAGGTGCAGAAGGCGATTGCCAAGCGCCTGGGCGATGCGAATACCTGTTTGAGCGTTGTCTCTGCGTGCAGTGGAACAACAGTGGATCTGGCGGTGATGACTGAATTGATGAAAGAGGCACTCAAAGAGCCCGATTCCAGCGAGCAGACGTTACTGGGGTAAACACAGGCGTTCAGCGCGAATGATTTAACCGACGACGGCGTTGGGCTCATACCCCATCCGCCAACTCACGGCCCGGGTCGCCGCCAGCAATCGCTGCGCCGCCGGGCCGTTTTCGTCGGCGTGGAACAACGACGTCGGGCCGACAATGGTCAGCACGGCCGCCACCTGGCCGACCGCATTGAACACCGGCGCCGAGAGCGCATCGACGCCCGGCATCAGCAAACCATGCACATGATGCAGGCCGCGTTCGCGGATCTGTTCACACAAGGTCGCATAGACCTGGTTATCGGCCAGCGGATGGGCAGCCGTTGCCTGCACTTCCAGTTCGCGTAACTCGATGGTTTCGCGGTTCGGCAAAAAAGCGCTGAACACCAGGCCGGTGGATGAACTGAGCAGCGGCAGCACCGAACCCAGTTGCGTCACCACCGTTACTGCGCGCACGGCGGGCTCGATATGCACCACGGTTGCGCCCTGGTTGCCCCACACCGCGAGGAAGCAGGTTTCGTTCAGGTCATCGCGCAACTCGGCCAGTGGCAGGGCGGCGACTTTCAGCACGTCCATACTGTTTAAAGCAGCCAGGCCAACGCGCAAGGCTTCGCGACCGAGACCGTAATGGTTGGTGGCGGCGTTTTGTTCGGCAAAGCCACTGGCGATCAACGCCTGCAAATAGCGGTGAACCTTGCTCGCCGGCATCTGCACGTGTTCGGCCAGGCGCGACAACGACGTCGATGGCGACAACTCGGCCAGGGCCTTGAGGATGTCGGTGCCGACTTCGGCCGAGCGGACTTTCTGTTTGCCGTTGTCGGCGGTGCTGCTGCGCGGCTTTTCCATGGAGGCGGTGTGATCCCGGGACGAATGGGCGTCTTTATAGCTTGACGGTCAATACCAATCAAATTACGTTATGCGTAATCGAATTACGATAAAAATAACCTGGGCGTGCCGAGACTTCTGAAAAGGAGCCATAGGCCACGGCCTACTCCCTGTTCAGGAGGCTCCATGAACCTTGATTCAACGGCGCCAGCGCTGGTTTACCAGTCAGGTTTCGGCAACGAATTCAGCAGCGAAGCGTTGCCCGGCGCACTGCCCGTCGGCCAGAACTCCCCGCAAAAAGCCCCGTACGGTCTCTACACCGAACTGTTCTCCGGTACTGCGTTCACCATGGCGCGCAGTGAAGCGCGACGCACCTGGATGTACCGTATTCAGCCGTCGGCCAATCACCCGGCGTTCGTTAAACTGGAGCGGCAATTGGCTGGCGGACCGCTGGGCGGCGTGACGCCCAACCGCCTGCGCTGGAACCCGTTGGAGATTCCTGGCGAGCCGACCGATTTCATCGACGGTCTGGTGTGCATGGCGGCTAACTCGGGTTCGGAAAAACCGGCCGGGATCAGTATTTATCACTACCGCGCCAATCGCTCGATGGAGCGGGTGTTCTTCAACGCTGATGGCGAGTGGTTGCTGGTACCGGAGCAGGGTCGGTTGCGCATCGCCACCGAACTCGGGGTGCTGGAACTGGAACCGCTGGAAATCGCCGTGCTGCCACGCGGTCTGAAATTCCGCATCGAATTGCTCGACCCGCAAGCCCGTGGCTACCTGGCCGAGAACCATGGCGCGCCGCTGCGCCTGCCGGACCTCGGGCCGATTGGCAGTAACGGTCTGGCCAATCCACGGGACTTCCTGACCCCGGTTGCGCACTACGAAGACCTCAAGCAGCCGACCACCCTGGTACAGAAATTCCTCGGTGAGTTGTGGGGCTGCGAACTCGACCATTCGCCACTGAACGTGGTCGCCTGGCACGGTAATAATGTGCCGTATAAATATGACCTGCGCCGCTTCAACACTATTGGCACGGTCAGCTTCGATCACCCGGACCCGTCGATCTTCACCGTGCTGACGTCGCCGACCAGCGTCCACGGTCTGGCCAACCTCGATTTCGTGATCTTCCCGCCACGCTGGATGGTGGCCGAAAACACCTTCCGTCCACCGTGGTTCCACCGCAACCTGATGAATGAATTCATGGGCCTGATCCAGGGCACCTACGACGCCAAGGCCGAAGGTTTCCTGCCGGGTGGCGCGTCGTTGCACAGCTGCATGAGCGCTCACGGGCCGGACGGTGAAACCTGCACCAAGGCGATCAATGCCGAGCTGGCGCCGAGCAAAATCGACAACACCATGGCCTTCATGTTCGAGACCAGCCAGGTGTTGCGCCCAAGCCGCTTTGCCCTCGATTGCCAGCAACTGCAAAACAACTACGATGCATGCTGGGCCTCGCTGCCCGTCACATTCAATCCGAACCGGAGATAACCCATGACTCAGACCACCCCCACTCGTAGCTGGGTTGCCTCCGCCAACGGTCACACCGACTTCCCGCTGCAGAACCTGCCGCTGGGCGTGTTCAGCACCCAGGGTTCGGCGCCGCGCAGCGGTGTGGCAATCGGCGAGCATATTTTCGATCTGGAAGCAGCGCTCGAGGCCGGTCTGTTTGACGGTGCGGCGCGTGCGGCCGTCGAAGCCACCCGTGGCGGTCAGCTGAACGCATTCTTCGACCTCGGACGTGGCGCCCGCGTGGCCCTGCGTGAGCGTCTGTTGGAACTGTTCACCGAAGGCAGCACCCTGCGCGGCAAGATCGAAGCACAAGGCGCAAAACTGCTGCCATTGGCCGCCGATTGCCAGATGCACCTGCCTGCGAAGATCAATGATTACACCGACTTCTACGTCGGCATCGAGCACGCGCAAAACGTCGGCAAACTGTTCCGCCCGGACAACCCGCTGCTGCCGAACTACAAGTACGTGCCGATCGGCTACCACGGTCGTGCATCGACCATTCGCCCATCCGGCACCGACGTGCGTCGTCCGAAAGGCCAGACCTTGCCAGCCGGTCAGACCGAACCAACCTTCGGCCCGTGTGCGCGTCTGGACTATGAACTGGAGCTCGGCATCTGGATCGGCCAGGGCAATGAGATGGGCGACTCGATTGCCATCGGCGACGCTGCCGAGCACATCGCCGGTTTCTGCCTGCTGAATGACTGGTCGGCGCGCGACATCCAGGCCTGGGAATACCAGCCACTGGGGCCGTTCCTGTCGAAAAGCTTCATCACCAGCATCTCGCCATGGGTCGTTACCGCTGAAGCGCTGGAGCCGTTCCGCCGTGCCCAACCGGCGCGTCCCGAGGGCGATCCGCAGCCGCTGCCGTACCTGTTCGACAAACGCGATCAGGCCGCTGGCGCCTTCGATATCGAACTGGAAGTGCTGCTGCTGACCGAAGCCATGCGCGAACAAAACCTGCCAGCCCATCGCCTGACGCTGAGCAACACTCAATACATGTACTGGACCGTGGCGCAAATGGTCGCGCACCACAGCGTCAACGGTTGCCAGTTGCAGGCCGGTGACCTGTTCGGTTCGGGCACCTTGTCGGGGCCGGAAAACGGCCAGTTCGGCAGTCTGCTGGAAATCACCGAAGGCGGTAAAAAGCCGATCGAACTGGCTTCGGGCGAGGTGCGCAAGTTCCTTGAAGACGGCGACGAAATCATCCTGCGTGCACGCTGCAGCCGTGACGGTTTCGCCTCCATTGGTTTCGGCGAATGCCGCGGCAAAATCCTGCCGGCGCGCTAAGAGGTTCAGGCCATGGAACTCTTTACCTACTACCGTTCGACATCGTCCTTTCGGGTGCGCATTGCCCTGGCACTCAAAGGGCTGGAGTACCAGGCGCTGCCGATCAACCTGATCGCGCCGCAAGGTGGCGAACACCAGCAACCGGCTTATTTGCACATCAACCCGCAAGGCCGGGTGCCAGCCTTGCGCACCGATGAAGGCGAGTTGCTGATCCAGTCCCCGGCGATCATCGAGTACCTGGAAGAGCGTTATCCACAGGTGCCGCTGCTGTCCAAAGACCTGGCCAGGCGCGCGCATGAGCGTGGGGTGGCCGCGTTGATCGGTTGCGACATTCATCCGCTGCACAACGTCAGCGTGCTCAATCAGCTGCGCCAACTCGGACATGATGAGCCGCAGGTGGTGCACTGGATTGGCCACTGGATTACTCAGGGGCTGTCGGCAGTCGAGCACTTGATTGGCGATGAGGGTTACTGTTTCGGCAGCGCGCCTGGGTTGGCGGATGTCTACCTGATTCCGCAGCTGTACGCGGCCGAGCGGTTCAACATTTCCCTTGAGGCGTATCCACGGATTCGCCGGGTCGCGGCGCTGGCCGCGCAGCACCCGGCCTTCATCAAGGCCCACCCGGCCAATCAGCCCGATACCCCATAGCTGAACGGACACTAATTGTTCTTGTGGCGAGGGAGCTTGCTCCCGCTGGGGCGCGCAGCGGCCCTAAATCGGGGGCTGGTGATTTATCAGATATAACGAACCAACTGGGTTAACGACTGCTGCGCAGCCGAACGGGAGCAAGCTCCCTCGCCACAGGATCGCGGTGGTTAATGGTTTAGTGCACCACGCTGTTAGGCGGTAAATGCCCCAGCCGTTCAGTCAGGCGGATGCGCTGGATCGGGTCGTCGGTGAGCAGCAAGGCATGCTCCAGGTCGAAACGTTCGGCGTTGGGGCAGTCCAGCCGCTGATAGAGGCTGGCGCGGGCCAGGTAGTCGCTGACGCAAGCATTACCAAGCTCCAGCACTCGCTCGGCATCGATCAGCGCGCCGATGTTGTCGTCGTTGGCTAAATGCAACTGACGCAAGTTGCGCGACAGCCGCTGCAGCATCTGGACCGGATCGCTCGTCACCAGATGCTCGGCATTGAGCTGCATATTCGGGCCGTACTGGCGCTGCAGCAATTCTCGGCAGTCGTTGGGGTACAGGCGCCGACCGCCACACGGATCGAGCACATGATCGGCCCCCTGCACCCGCAACAGAAAGTGCCCGGGAAAATTCACCCCGACCATTGGGATCTCCAGCCGCCGGGCCAACTCCAGTGCGATCAAACCGAGGGCCAGCGGTTGCCCGCGTCGGCGTTCCAGCACCTTGTTGAGCAGCGCCGCTTGCGGGCGCAGCGGGATGGATTCGTCCTGTTGATAACCCATGTCATTGAGTCGCCGCAACAACGGTTGGGCCAACTCGCTGACCGGCAACATCGGCAGACCGGCACTGACCCGTTGTTGCAGATCCTTGAATTGCTCCAGCAGCACCTCGGGCTTCACCAGCGGATCGTGCTCGGCAGCGATCCACAGCGCCGCTTCGAAGAGCGCCGGTGGCGAGCGTTGCAGACAGGCGAAAAAAGCGTGGCGCGGGTTCATCAAAATCTCCGTCGAATGCCTCGTTTTAGCCCCGTCTCAGGCATTCGTCCAGTGCTCTACACATGCCGTTGCAGGTTATGTCTCAAAGGCTTTAAAAGCCCTGCTGCTTATTCCGGTGCGCTTCAGCAATTTTCAGCCGCAGGCCTATACTGGCGACTACAAGAAGTGATTCGGGAGCCCTACGATGTTCGCTCTCATGCAAAGCACTCGCCTTGAATCGCTGCACCTGAGCGTTGACCCGGTGACCGGGTTGAAGGCGGTGATCGCCATTCATTGCAGCCGTTTGGGCCCCGCCCTTGGTGGCTGCCGTTACCTTGCCTATCCCGACGATGAAAGCGCCGTGGTGGATGCTGCGCGCCTGGCGCAAGGCATGAGTTACAAGGCCGCACTGGCCGGCCTGGCACAGGGTGGCGGGGTGGCGGTGATCGTTCGCCCGCCTCACGTAGAAAGTCGCGCAGCCTTGTTCGAGGCCTTCGGCCGCGTTGTCGAACAGCTTGACGGTCGCTACATCACGGCCATCGACAGCGGTACTTCGGTCGCCGACATGGATTGCATTGCCCAGACAACCCAGCATGTCACCAGCACCACCGCCGCCGGCGATCCGGCGCCGCATGCCGCCATGGGGGTGTTCGCCGGTATTCGCGCCACGGCCATGGCCCGCTTGGGCAGTGACAACCTCGAAGGCCTGCGGGTGGCGGTCCAGGGCTTGGGCAATGTCGGTTTTTCCCTCGCCGAGCAACTGCATGCCGCCGGGGCCGAATTGCTGGTCAGCGACATCGACGCCGGCAAGGTGCAACTGGCCATCGAGCAGTTGGGCGCCCGTCCGATTGCCAACGAATCGCTGCTCAGCACCCCGTGCGACATCCTCGCGCCTTGCGGGTTGGGCGGCGTGCTCAACAGCCACAGCGTTGCGCAATTGCGCTGCGCCGCAGTGGCGGGTTCGGCCAACAATCAGCTGACCAACCTGCTGGTGGCCGACCAGTTGGAGAACCGCGGCATCCTGTATGCGCCGGACTACGTGATCAATTCCGGCGGGTTGATTTATGTATCGCTCAAACACCGTGGCGAGGCGTTGTCGAACATCACCGCGCACCTCTCGAAAATCAGCTCGCGGCTGACCGAAGTCTTCGCCCACGCCCAGGCTGAAAAACGCTCGCCGGCCCGGGTGGCGGATGAGCTGGCAGAGAAAGTGCTGTACCGATGACGGAGTGAGGGCCTTACCCGGTCGACTTGCTCCCAGAGCCTGGCGCCACGAGCGTCAGGCCCGACAACGGCACGCTGACCCGGCGTGCAAGGAGCTGTGCCATGTCCCATAACAAGGTCGACGTTCCCTACACCCGCTATTTATCCCCTGACGGCCTGGCATTGAGCGAACTTCCCGCCTGGGCCGACGACTTCAATCTGCTGACCCGCCTCTACCGGCAAATGGTCCTGACCCGTCTCTTCGATCAAAAAGCCGTCGCCCTGCAACGCACCGGGCGCATCGGCACTTATGCACCCACGCTTGGTCAGGAAGCGATCGGCGTGGCAGTCGGCAGCCTGATGCATCCTGAAGACGTGCTGATCCCGTATTACCGCGACACTGGCGTGCAATTGATGCGCGGGGTGCGCATGGAAGAGATTTTGCTGTACTGGGGCGGCGATGAGCGCGGCAGCGATTTTGCCGAGCCCGCGGCGGTCGAGGACTTCCCGATCTGCGTGCCGATCGCCACCCAGGCGCTGCACGCGTGCGGAGTCGCCAGTGCATTCAAGATTCGTGGCGAGCACCGGGTAGCCGTGACCACCTGCGGCGATGGCGCCACCAGCAAGGGCGACTTTCTTGAAGCCTTGAACGTCGCGGGGGCCTGGCAGTTACCGGTGGTGTTCGTGATCAACAACAACCAGTGGGCGATCTCGGTGCCACGGCGGATTCAATGCGCGGCGCCAACCCTGGCGCAGAAGGCGATCGGCGCCGGTTTCCACGGCGAGCAAGTCGATGGTAACGACATAATCGCGGTCTACGACCGGGTGCAAATCGCCCTCGAACGCGCGCGTCACGGTAAAGGTCCGGTGTTGCTGGAGTGCGTGAGTTACCGTCTCGGCGATCACACCACCGCAGACGATGCGACCCGCTATCGCCCGGCCGAAGAGGTCAAACAGGCCTGGCTTGAAGAACCGGTCAAGCGCTTGCAACGTTATCTGGCGGGGCAGGGCGTGTGGGACGAAGGGCGTGAACAGGCACTGATTGCCGAGTGTCAGGCGCTGGTGCAGGGCGCTGTGGATAACTTCGATGCGGCTGGCCAACAGTCAGCTGAATCGGTGATCGATCACGTTTATGCCCAGTGGCCGGCGGCACTGGCCGAGCAGCGCGAGTGGTTGCTCGAACGCGCGGCGCGCCGTGCAGGAGGGGCCGCTCATGAGTAACGGCAAAGTCACGCTGCTGGAGGCGGTCAACCTGGCGTTGCACCGGGCCATGCGCGAGGACGAAAACGTGATTGTGCTCGGTGAGGACGTCGGCGTGAACGGCGGTGTGTTTCGCGCCACGCTAGGGCTGCGCGACAGCTTTGGCTTCAAGCGGGTGATCGATACGCCTCTGGCCGAAACCATGCTCGGCGGGCTGGTGATCGGTATGGCGGCCCAAGGTTTGAAACCGGTGCTGGAAATCCAGTTCATGGGCTTCATCTACGCGACCATGGAGCACCTGGTGTCCCACGCCAGCCGCATGCGCAACCGCACGCGCGGGCGAATCACGTGCCCGATGGTGCTGCGTTCGCCGATGGGCGCGGGGATTCGTGCACCGGAACACCACAGTGAAAGCACCGAGGCGCTGTTTGCGCATATCCCGGGGTTACGCGTGGTGATTCCTTCATCACCGGCGCGGGCTTATGGCCTGCTGCTGGCGGCCATCGACGACCCGGACCCGGTGGTGTTTCTCGAACCGACGCGGCTCTACCGAATGAACCCGCAACCGTTGATCGACGATGGCAAACGCCTGCCGCTCGATACCTGTTTCACCTTGCGTGAAGGCAGAGATATCACCCTGATCAGCTGGGGCGCCAGCGTCATGGAAACCTTGCAGGCGGCCGATGCGCTGGCGGAACAAGGGATTTCGGCCGAGGTGATCGATGTCGCGAGCATCAAGCCGCTGGACCTCGACACGCTGGAGGCGTCGGTGCGCAAGACCGGCCGTTGCGTGATCGTCCATGAAGCGCCGCGAACCTGTGGCGTCGGCGCGGAAATCGCCGCCAGTCTCTACGAGCGTGCATTGCTGGATTTGCAGGCGCCGATCCTGCGGGTCACCGCGCCGGACATTCCGCCACCACTGTATCGGCAAGAGTTGCTGTACATGCCCAACGTCGAAGACATCCTTCACGCCTGTGACAGCGTGCTGCACCACTTTTAAAGAGGCGCCTGAGGCCCGGGAGGCTGCAATGAAATATTTCAAACTGCCTGACTTGGGCGAAGGGCTGCAAGAAGCGGAAATCGTCGAATGGCACGTCAAGGTCGGCGATACGGTGAAGGCCGATCAACTATTGGTCTCGGTGGAAACCGCCAAGGCCCTGGTGGATATTCCCGCACCTTACGACGGCGTGGTGGCGAAAACCTTCGGCGGTGAAGGTGACATCCTGCACGTCGGCGAACCCTTGCTGGGGTATGAAGGCGAGGCGGATGCCGGCACGGTGGTAGGCCGGCTTGAAGGTGGCGGCAGTCATCAGGACGATCAGTTTTTCGTGGGCGCCGCGCCCTCGACCCGTGAACACATGAGCGCGCGCGCAACCCCGGCGGTGCGGCAACTGGCCCGGCAACTGGGCGTCGAGTTGACTGGGCTGAGCGGGTCCGGCCCCGATGGGCTGATCACCCGCAGCGATGTGGAAAGTGCCTCGCAAACCGAGCGCGACAAATTTGGCGGGGAGAAGCTGCGCGGGGTGCGCCGCAGCATGGCGCTGAACATGGCCAGGTCCCACGCCGAGGTGGTGCCGGTGACCCTCTACGCCGATGCCGACCTGCATCGCTGGGGCCGTGCCCGTGATCCGTTGATCCGTTTGGCCAAGGCCATGGCGGCAGCCTGCGCCGTGGAGCCGATGCTCAACAGTGGCTTTGATGGCAAGTCCTTGTCGATCAAGCACCACGACACCCTCAATCTGGGTATTGCCGTCGACACCCCCGACGGTTTGTTCGTGCCGGTGTTGCGCGATGTCGGTAATCGCTCGTCAGAGGATTTGAAAGAAGGCATCACTCGCTTGCGCGCCGACGTGCAGGCGCGCTCGATCCCGGCCAGGGAAATGATGGGCGCGACCCTGACCTTGTCGAACTTCGGCACGATGTTCGGGCGCTATGCCAACCCGGTTGTCGTACCGCCGCAAGTGGCGATCCTCGCAGCCGGTGCCATTCGCGACGAACCGGTGGCAATGGCGGGCAAGGTGGTGGTGCACCCGATATTGCCGCTGTCGCTGACCTTCGATCACCGGGTAGTGACGGGAGGGGAAGCGGCGCGGTTCTTCAAGGTGTTGGTCGAGGCACTGGAACAACCGGACAGTTGAAACGCAGGCATGAAAAAGGCCCTGAGTCAGTGACTCAGGGCCTATTCAATTCGGGCGTTGCTTACTTCGCGGGCTTAGCCGATTTTGCGGGTTTGGCAGGCTCCGCTGGCTCGGCTGGTTCCGTTGGCTCTGCAGGTGCAGCGGCTGCAACCGGCACGTTGAGCAATTCGGACAGGGCGTCCGGCTGGCTCTTGAACGCCTTGGCGAACACATCGCGGTTTTTCGCCATGTAGATCCCGGCTTCTTCCACCTGTTGCTCGGTCAGCGACGGAACCGCTTTTTGCAACACTTCAGCCAGCAATTCGGCCAATTCGAGCATTTTGTCATGACGGTCAGCTTCGGCTTTATCCATGAACAAGCGCTCCAGATCTCGGCTGCTGCGGTATACCACTTCGACGGCCATTCACCACCTCACATGCCTTCACGATAGTTGTCTTTTGCGACTACTGTATTTATATACAGCCAAAAGGATAAGCGAATCCCTGCGCTTTGGGTAGTGGCTTTTTAATGTAGACCGGATTCAGGATTTGTCAGGCGGACCGAGTGGCCCAATCGCTTGTTCCAGCAGCCGTACCCGCGAGGCTACGTCTAGCGCTCGTAGCAGCTGTCGAGCCCGCGAGGCTGCGTCCGGCCGCAAAGCGGCCGTAAAATCAGGCAATGCGTTCTTTCAGGCGAACCGCGTATTCAGGATTTGCGAGGACTGCGTCATCGGACGCAGCCTCGCAGGCTCGACAGCTGCTACGAGCCGTTGTGCAGGAATCGCGGGTGGTTACTGTGCCGCGATGCTGTAGCCATCGAACGCCGTCTGCTGTTGCAGGGCGGTGATGATGGCTTTGCGGGTGGCCGGTTGTTCGGTGCCGGCATTGTCGATGAAGGTCTCGCTGGCAAGCTCAGCCTCGTCGCCTTCACCCACAAAGGTGAAGCCGAGGAATTCGAAGGCTTCACGGTCGACGTTCGGCTTGGAGCGCGGGGTGCGCAGTGGCAGGCTGACGCTGACGCCGTCCTTGCTGATGCTGAACACTTCGATCTCTTTCTTGGCGCGGGCGGCCTTGCTCTTGCCGGCGCTTGGGTTGCTGATGGCCTGATGAGTCTGGTTCAGCACTTTCAGCGCCAGGCCGTAGACCAGCTCCTGAAAGCTTGGGTCATCCTTGAAGCTCGACAGAATCCGGCTGATCGGGAACTTGCTGCTCAGGTCTTCCAGGGCGGCGATATCCGCGGCCTCGGCGTCCTTGAGTTGTTTGAGCTCGCCCATCAGTTCGTAGGCCTTGTCGTCGTCGAAGCGGTCGTGAGCCTGGCGGATGGCCGCGCGCAACTCGCGAATCTGGTCGCTTTCTTTCGAGGTGTGGAAGGCGTCCAGGACCATCTCGCTGATGGTTTTGGCCTGCGGCACGTGTTGTGAAAGATTGATGGAGTTTTCGTATTCCGCTTTGGACGACAAGGTGATTACGGATTCAGCGGTATTGGAATCTGGCATTGAAATTTCACTACTTCTTTAAACAGAATTTAAGACGAGAACGGCATCGGCGTTTTCGGGTCGCTTAATCTATTGGACCGCTGCGATGTTGTCACGGACCAACGGACGATCAGGGCAACGCAGCGACCGATGTGACCGCAACAGCGGCCAATCGTTGCGCAAAAAAGCCCCGCGTGCCGGCAAGTTAAGCCGCTACACGACCTGTAGCAGCTGGCGAAGCCTGCGTTCGGCTGCGAAGCGGCCGTAAATCCTGCCTCCACGGTTAACCTGAAAAAACATAGCGTCTGATTTTACGACTGCTTCGCAGCCGAACGCAGGCTTCGCCAGCTGCTACAGAATGTGCCGAGCCTGAAATCCCTTTACTTACCGGCAAGGGTAATCAGTTCATCTCGGCGATCAGCACTTCAACCATGGCCTTGGCGCTCATTTCCCGCGCCAGCGCAGCACCCTGGCCGGCCCACTGCACCGCGAATTCGTTGCAACCCTTGGCGCTGGCGGCAGCGTGCAGGGCTTTGGCGGCGTCGTAGGTCAGCGGGTACGCCGGGCATTGCGGTGCACCGGCGGTATCCAGGTCAGTGATCAGGCGATTGATCATGCCGCGCGCCGGTCGCCCGGAAATTGCGCTGGTGATACGCGTATGGGCGGCTTTCGGGCTTTTCAGGTCGGCGCGGTAGCGCGGGTTGGCGGCGGTTTCGGGGCACAGGATAAACGCGGTGCCCAACTGCGCACCTTGCGCGCCGAGTTTCAGCATGGCGCTGATCGACTGTCCGTCCATGATCCCGCCCGCGGCGATGATCGGGATCGAACGCTGCCGGCTAAGGGTTCTGACCAGCGCCAGAGTCCCGGTCAGGGCATCCTGTTGCGGATTGAACACACCGCGATGGCCGCCGGCTTCGACGCCTTGGGCGATGATTGCATCGATACCGGCACGTTCGATCAGTTCGGCTTCGTATGGATCGGTCGCGGTGGCCAGCAGCACGATGCCCGCGCGCTTCAAGGCATCGATCCAGGACGTCGACGGTAGACCGAAGTGGAAACTGACCACGGCCGGACGTTCGACCAGCAGCAATTCGAGCATGTCCGGGTCATCGACGAAACTGGTGTAGATCTCATTCAGTGTGGTGGGCGCAGGCGCGTCGAACTCGGCAAACAACGGTTGCAGGTGCTTCAGCCAATCGGACTGCAAGGCCTGGTCCGGTTCGGGTGTGCGATGACAGAACAGGTTGACGTTGAACGGCTTGCAGGTCAGCGCCCGGGTCTGGGCAATCATCGCCCTGGCCTGAGTGACATTGCTCGCACCCACGCCGATCGAACCCAGGGCACCGGCATTCGACACCGCGGCCGCGAGTGCCGGTGTCGACACGCCGACCATGGGCGCCTGGATGATCGGATACTGAATGCCGAGCAATTGTGTCAGCGTCGGGTTTTCAGGGGGGGCGCGCAGATCCATATCAATGACTCCCGGGTCGAGTTTCAGAGGTTAAAGGTGAACGAGCGATCTTGAAGCGTCAGCGACGCAGGCTGCCGGTTTCCTGGTCATTTGCGGCGCGTTGATCTGCCGGAACAACTCACCCACGCTGCGTCCTGCGTCCACCAGCGCAGTGGAGTTCACGAACGGTCGCGCAACGATGTAGGTATAAAACTTGGCACCTTCGCAAAGGGTCCCCAAGGCCCAGGCATTGCTCAGCGGTTTGCCGCTCAGCGGGATAATGTGCAGGCCTTCATCGACATCGATGCCGCCAATCTCCATACCCTGATTGGTAAACGGGCGAACCAGGCCCTTTTCCAGCAGGCGATAGAGCAACGGTGATTTGTCCTGGTTGGGCGACGATTTCGGCACCCGGGCACGAATCAGCACATCAGCCCGGAACTCACGGTCGGGCAGGCTCGCGCTTTTGATGGTGAACGAATACGACTCACCGTCCATGTGCGCACGGGTTTCAGGGCCGAAGCTGACCATCAGGTAACCCGCGCGCATCAGCGCGAGCATTTCCTCAGTGCGTTGCAGTGGCGGGCCAACGGCCAGGCGGTTCATCACCGGGACGAACTCGTTCATGAAGCGTTTGTGCGATGCCGCCGACAGCGCGCCGAAATCGACCACTTGGCGCAGGTTGTCGCGAATATCGCGCAGCACATCGCAGGCGGCCTTGATCGGGCTTTCGCAATTACCCTCTTGGGCCTCGGCCAGATCTTGCTCCAGGTAGTCGGTCAGCCACTGATGGAAATGTTCCTTGCTGGCCAGGGCGTTGCGGCTGATGGGGTTGGCCAGCGTGTCCCAGGAAAACCGTGGAATCTGCGGGCAGCATTCGCGCAGCACGTTTTCGGCCGCCGCTGTGTCGAGATGGACCAGCGTGGAGTCGAGCAACTCGGCGAAGGAGCTGCCATGCAACCGGGCGGCATAGGACAGGTAATAGGCATGGGCCATGTCGCGCAGAATCAGCGGGAAGATGTGATTGTGGAAGTCGAGCTCGCCGGGCTTGTGGGCCAGCTTCCATTTATTGATCTGTTCACGGGTCAGGAACCGTGCCTGGTACTGACCCGAGACACCTTTCTGGTTCACGGCGCGGGCGGCGAACGGGATGCCGCTGCGCGAGAACAGTGCCAGCGACGGTTCTGCGCCGGACGGCAGATAGTTCAGCACGCCGCTCTCGTCACGTTCAAAGCGGCCACCACGGCCCGCGGTCAGCGCGGTGATCGCGTCGATGGCGGTCAGGCCCATGCCTTCGATTGCCACTGAGGCGTCAGGGGATATTTCGTCGAGTTGCGTGTGGATCGGCTGTGGCCCGGTGACCACATAGCGCAGATGGGTGTTGTTGAAACTGTGGGTCGCGACGAAGGCGCGACGCTCGATGTCCTGAGCGTCCGGGTGGTTTTCCGAGTGGCCCGTGGTCAGGAACAGGTAGTCGGCGTTGATCGTTTTACCGTTCGTGGTCTGGATGACGAACGATTGGCTCGCGGTCTGTTCGATATCGCTGGCCGTGCAGGTATGCAGATGCACTTCGCAGTGCTGTTCCAGCCGGGCGATCAGGAACTTGTAGACCCAGTTCAGGTACTCGCCAAAAGCGCTGCGCGGCAGGTACGTGTTGGGTCCCAGCGGTAACGGGTGCTTCCAGTTGCCGACAGCCCACTCATACAGGCTTGGCCCCTCGATCAACGGCCCGGCCTCGACCACGGTCGGGTCCATGAACAGGGTGATCTGCGATGCGACGGTATTGAGTTGCAGGTAGTCAGGTTGCGAAGAATGGTGGACGCCTTCGCCCGGCACACCGGGGTCGATGAGATGCACTGCTATGTTCTGGTGGTTTTTTTGATCGCAAGCGTAGGCGGTGATTCGTTCGAGCACGTTCAGGCCCCGTGGCCCCATGCCGATAATCGCGATCGCTAGCGTAGCCTGTTGCATCTGCCCAACTCCCTTATTCTTGGCGAGGCGTTACCTCGACGTCCTGCAAGACCATTCCCTGAATCCGGCGCTGTTCTGCTCGGCGCCACCTTGCATGCGTTTAAAACCGGGGCAGGATACGCAGCGCAAAAATGGCTTTGCCAACGATTATCCGAGATACTGCGCATCACTTTTCGAGATGTTCGCGTCCAGGGATGGCAGGTCCATGCAGCTCAAATCACTGCGTATATTTTTGGCTGTGGCTGAAACGGGCAGCTTCGTCGCCGCCGCTGAACGGCTACACACCGTGCAGTCCAATGTCACTGCACATATCAAAAAGCTCGAAACCGAGTTGGGTGCTCAACTGATCGATCGCAATGGCCGGGCGCGCCTTACTTCGGCCGGTCACGCACTTAGCGAATATGCTGACAGAATTCAGAGAAATCACGACGAGGCCGTGGCCTTTTTCCGAGGCGGCCAGTCCCTAAGTGGCGAGCTGCGCATCGGCGCGATGGAGACCACCACAGCGTTTCGCTTGCCGGGGATCCTGGCGAGCTTCCACGGCAAAAACCCTGAAGTCGATATCAAACTCACCACCGGGCCGACTGCCGATCTGGTCAGGGGATTGGTGGAAGGGCGCTTCGATTGCGTGTTTGTGGCCGGCAAAGTCGACCACCGGCGGTTCCACATGTACAAAGCCTTCACCGAGGAACTGGTGCTGATCTCTTCTCGGCCGCTGGAGAAAATGCCATCCAAGGAAACCCTGCTGACGGCAACCTTCCTGGCCTTTCGCCAAGGCTGCAGTTATCGCCACAGCATTGAACTGCTGCTCGCCTCGTGTGGGGTCTCGGCGGCGCGCATCATCGATTTCGGTACGCTGGACGCCATGCTCGGCTGCGTTGCGGCGGGCATGGGCTATGCCGTACTGCCAAAGTCTACGGTCGAAGCCCAGAAGTCCCGCTTCAACATCTATAGCCTCGACTTGCCGGAGCGCTACGCGATCGTCGACACCTATTTTGCGGCGGCGCAGCAGAACACCTGGACGCCGGCCATGGTGTCGTTCTCTGAAACCGTGTGCGATGCGCTGGTGATCAACAACGCTCTGGCCAGGGAGCGTTTTGCGCTGACTATCGCCCACAGCGATACAGCCCAGCTCGGAAATTTTTAATGTCCAGGGATACGCGCGCGCTCCACTCCGCTGTGGCGTCGAAAGGGTCGACACGCGCCACTGCGCTGGCGGTAATCGCTACGGCGCTGGTGATAGGGCTGATCGCCAAGGCGCTGGTCATTCCTCATGGCAAGGTGGCGGATGCGTTGACATTCGGCCTGATCGTCGCCGGGCTGGCGTTGACCTTCAGCAGTTGGCTGGGCAAAACATCTGCACGTCTTGGGTTGGGGGTGTTGGTGATCGTCGCCGCGCTCGCGGTTTTCACCACCCTTCCTTTCAATCCGGTGCGCGGCGCCGGTTCGTTCGAAGGGGTGATTTTGCTGCTGCTGGGGATTGGGCAGTTGCGTGCTTACCTGGATCGGCAGGACATCAAAGGGCGGATCGAACGGGCGCTCAGTCATCCCGTCGTTGGGCGCAGTGCGCGACCGATCTTTCTGCTCTACAGCGCCATGGCGTTTTTCCTGAGCCTGGCAACCGTGCCCATTGTCGGCTCCCTCACCCGCAGCACCCGCCTGAATCATCTGTACCACTTGCGTTTGGCCATGCGTGCGGTGGGGGCGACGATGTTCATTGCGCCGACCACTGCGGGGGCGGCGGCGGTCAGCGCAATGTTCCCCGGGTTGAGCTGGTCGCAAGCGTTGCTCACCGGGGCGCCGCTGGCGCTGTTGTGCCTGGTGTTTACCCGCAGCGAGAAAGAGCCGGCGATTGAACTGGCGCCCGTGGAAAAAGACGGCGCGTCACACGGGCTGATGCTGCCGCTGGCGATCTTCATCAGCGTGATTGTGGTCGGCAAACTGCTGCTCGGCTACCCCACGGTGACGACGGTCGCGCTGGCAGTTTCCATCACCGGTGTGGTGTCGCTATGGGCCAAATATGGCATCGCGGAACTGGCGGCGACCATCGGTGAAGGTTTTCAGCGTTCAAGTGCCGAAATCCTGTTGTTCATCGCCTGCGGCGCATTGCAAGTGGCACTCGGTGCGCCGGAAACCGCGCAGTTGTTCAGCCCGTTGGACGGTGACTTCAAACTGCTGTTGAGCTCGACTCCGGTGCAGTTGCTGTTGATTTTGGGGCTGATGCCACTGCTGACGATCATTGGCATCCATCCGATGATTCTGTTCGCCGCAGTGTTTCCGATCTTCCATCCCATTACCCAGCTGCCCGTCACAGTCGAGTATCAGGCGTGGATCGCGATGTTCGTGATTTCGCAGTTGATCTCGCCGGTGTCCATCAGTGCGGTGACGGCGGCGGCGTCGGTGAATGAGTCGCCGTGGAAGGTCAGTTTTGAAAGCCACGCGAAGTTTGCGCTGGCGTTTGCGTTGGGCGGTTTTGTGTACATGGCCGCAGTGGCCGGGTAGTGGTTGCGACGTAGAGAAAAAGCCCGCCTTCGATATGAAGTGCGGGCTTTTCTTTATGCGGTGGAAGCGTTCTTGAGTGCCAGCAGCGCTAGCAATTCGCGGTACAGCGTGATTGCCCGACCGCAAAAGAGCCCTAGCGTAAAACCCGAGGCGATGCCGGTGAGTGCCAGCATCTGCACACTGGCCGAGCGCTCCGGGTGAACGGCGGATTGATAGCCGATGAAGTACTTCACCGCAAAGAACAGCAGAGAGATGTAGAGAATTTTCCAGGTGCCGGGAACGATCAGGTCTTTGCCGTCGCTGTCCAGCGTCAGCCCACGGCGCGAGAACAACGCAATCGCCACCAGACTGCCCAGCGCGATACCGGCGAGCCAGCTGCCCAGCGCCAACTCGGGCTGTCCGTGGTAGTTCAGTGAAAAGAACGACCAGAGCGTTAGTACGCCCGGTGTAATGAGCAGCGAGCGTTTGCTTTCCCGGCTGGGCGTCCTGGCCCTGAGCCCGTAATAACAGATCAACAGGAAAACCCCGTAGACCCACAGCGGCGTACCTTGCAGGATATCGAGCATCAGCGGATACCTGCGCGGGGTTGAGGCGAGGTGGTTTGGTAAAACATGGTCAGCGTCCTTGCTTGAGTCAATGTCAGGGAGATTAGCGGATTATCGCTGGGGCGAATTCAGATTCATCGAACGAACCGCCAGCGCAGTTGCTGTTTCCTCATCCACCGGCAGCGAAAAGCGGAAGGTCGCACCTTGTCCCGGTACATCGAGCAAGTGGATCTCGCGGCCATGCAGCTGCAGAATCCGGTGCACGATGCGTAATCCCAAACCACCGTCGCGGCGTGCGCCACCAATGTTGAAGGGCCGCAGGAACAAGCCTTCGCGCAGTTCCGCGGCGATGCCCGGGCCGCTGTCGCTGACGGTGATTTCGACGAACTTGCCCTGCGGGGCAAGGCTGATGTCGATTTCCCCGCCATCGGGTGTGTGGCGCAAGGCGTTGTCGAACAGGTTGGTCAGCACGCGCTCGATCAACCCCAGGTCGGCGCAGACCGCCGAGACGTTCGTTGCGAAGCTTGCCTTGAGCTGCACGTGTCGAGCTTCGGCGGTCAGTTCGAATTTCTGAAAGATGTCCTGCACCAGATCGGTCAGGGAAAAACGCTCCAGTACCGGTTGGACGAAGCCGTGTTCCAGGCGCACCAGTTCCAGCAACGACTGCGCCAGGCCGCCGACCTTGCGGCTCTGGTCGAGGGCGATGCCCAGGTAGCGGCGGCGTTCGGCCGGGGTCAGGCTGGCGTCTTTCAACGACAGGGTTTCGAGGTAGCCATGCAGCGACGCCAGCGGTGTGCGCAGGTCGTGGGAGATATTGGCGACCAGCTCGCGGCGCTCCTGATCCTGGCGGGTGAGGGAGCGCCATTGTTCGCCCAGGCGTTTTTGCATCTGCCGGAAGGCGGCATCGAGCACGGCGATTTCGTCCTGAGTGGCGAGGTTCTCCACGGTACCTGAGGGCGCTGGCGAGGGCGGTGCGGCCGGTACGCCGTCGATGTCGAAATGCGCGACCGTGTCGGTCAGGCGGCGCAGCGGCCGGGTGATCAGGGTAAACGCCGTGAGACCGGCGATCAGGCACAGCAACGCGACCATCCCGATCGACCACAGCGCGGTATTCAGCGCCGCGCTGGTGGCGCCGCGTTCGGCGTAGCGGTCGTGTTCTTCGCTGAGCAGCACCACGTAGAGATAGCCGACCTGCTGACCGTTGACCTTGAGCGGTGCGGCGCTGAACACCTTGCGCCCGTCGATACTGCGCGGGTCGTCGCCGAGAATCGGCAGGGGTTCACCGTTGAGCAGGCGCCGCACGGGCGCCAGATCGACCTGTTCGCGACGCAGGTGGCCTTCGGGCGCCGCATTGCCGACCACCCGGCCGCTGCTGTCGAGCAGGTACACCTCGACGCTCGGGTTCACCAGCATCAACTGGCTGAACAACTCGCGCAGCGCATCGGGTTTCAAGCCATTGGCGTCCATCAACTGGGTGTCGTGGGCGATGTGCTGCGCCAGGTCCCGGGACAAGCCTTGCACCACTTCCAGCTCATGCATGTGGTTGGAGCGCACCTGCATCCACACCGACGTGCCGCTGCACACCAACAGCAACAGGGCGAACACCGCCGACAGGCGCTGGGTGAGTGTCAGTCTCATGGCTGCTCCTGCGCCGGGGCGAATTTATAGCCACGGCCCCACACCGTGAGAATCCGCACCGGTTGCGCCGGGTCGGTTTCGATCTTGGCGCGCAGACGATTGATGTGAGTGTTGACGGTGTGCTCGTAGCCTTCGTGGCTGTAACCCCAGACGGCGTTCAGCAGGTCCATGCGCGAGAAGACCTTGCCCGGTTGCCGGACGAAAAAGTACAGCAGGTCGAACTCGCGTGGGGTGAGGTCCAGGCGCTTGCCGTCGAGCGACACATCGCGGGTGATCGGGTCGATGAACAGCCCGTCGCAGGTCAGGCTGCCAGTGTCCATTTTCAGGTTGCGGGCCATGGCGTCGACCCGTCGCAGCAGGGCCTTGACCCGCGCCACCAGCTCAAGCATCGAGAAGGGTTTGGCCAGGTAATCGTCGGCGCCCAGCTCCAGGCCGAGAATGCGGTGTACTTCGCTCGATCGGGCACTGGTGATGATGATCGGGGTGTAACGGGCCATGGCGCGGGCGCGGCGGCAGATTTCCAGGCCGTCGACGCCCGGCAGCATCAGGTCGAGGATCAGTGCGTCCCAACTGCCTTGCTCGAGCAGGCGCAAGCCTTCGTTGCCATCGGCGCTGTGCACGACCTCGAAATGTTCGTCGCGCAGGTGCAGGCAGATCAGGTCGGCGATGTGTTTGTCGTCCTCGACTACCAGGACTCGTTTGGGTTGATCCATTGGGACTTAATCCTGTTGCGCAGTGCACGTATTGTGCGGGGTTTTCCCTCGGCGAGTTATCACGAATTGTTTAACTCCACGTGAGGATTTGGCGATCACCTCAAGCCTAGGCTGTGTTCCATGTCATCCACGGCGAATTTAGGGAGAGGGCCATGTTTTCACGGCGACAGATTCTTCTAACGGGCGGCGGGCTGGGCCTTGCAGCGCTGGTTGCCGGTGTATTGCCAAAAATGACCGGGCACTCGCTGCTGATCAGCGAGGCGAGTGCTGCCGAGACCTTCGAGGTCACCCACACTGATGCGCAATGGCACCAACTGCTCAGCGCCGAGCAGTACGAAATCCTGCGCGAAGAGGGCACCGAACGGGCCTATTCCAGCGCACTGAACAACGAACACCGCGACGGTACTTTCGCCTGCGCGGGGTGCGATCTGGCGCTGTTTTCATCGAAAACCAAATTCGACAGCCATACCGGTTGGCCGAGTTTCTGGGCGCCCCTGGAGCATGCCGTCGCGACCCGCGAAGACCGCTCGTTCGGCGTGCTGCGCGAAGAAGTTCACTGTCGACGCTGCGGCGGCCATCTGGGCCATGTGTTCAACGACGGGCCAAAACCGACCGGTCTGCGCTACTGCATGAACGGTCTGGCGATGACCTTCAAGCCGCAAGCGGCCTGACACCATGGGCAGGTTTTTTCCTTCACTTCATACAGGTCCTTGTTATGTGGCTTCTGGTCCTCGCTTATCTCGGTGGTGTGCTGACGATTCTCAGCCCGTGCATTCTGCCGGTACTGCCGTTTGTCTTCGCTCGCACCGGGCAGCCGTTTATCAAGAGTGGCTTGCCGCTGTTGGCGGGGATGGCGCTGACCTTCGCGCTCGTCGCCTCGTTGGCGGCGGTGGGCGGCGGTTGGGTGGTGCAACTCAATCAGTACGGTCGCTGGCTCGCGTTGCTGTTCGTAGCACTGTTCGGGCTGACGCTGCTGCTGCCACAACTCGCCGAGCGGCTGACGCGTCCACTGGTGGCCGCCGGCAGTCGACTGTCGGAAGCGGCGGGCGCCGATACCCGGCCGCGTCCCGCTGCTTCGTTGCTGATCGGCGTCGCCACGGGCCTGCTTTGGGCACCGTGCGCCGGGCCGATCCTCGGGCTGGTGCTGACCGGCGCGGCGTTGCAAGGGGCAAGCATCGGCACCACCTTGCTGTTACTGGCCTACGCGCTGGGCGCCGCCACTTCCCTCGCGGTCGCCTTGCTGCTGGGCGGTAAAGTCTTCGCGGCGATGAAGCGTTCGATCGGCGCCGGTGAATGGCTGCGCCGTGGTCTTGGTGCGGCGATGCTGGCGGGTGTGGCCGCTATTGCCCTGGGGCTGGACACCGGGATTCTGGCGCGGGTATCAACCGCGTCCACCAGTGGGCTTGAACAGGCGCTGGTCGGTCGACTGGCGGGTAAGTCCGGGGCGATGACGGCGCGGATTCCGACGTCCGCCGACGATCAATCAGGCTCAGCCATGATGGCCGTCGGTGGTGCGATGAAAGTGGCCGCCAACGCTCCCGCGCCGCTGCCCGTCGAAGGCAACCTGCCGTCGCTGGATGGCGCCGTGCAGTGGCTGAATTCAGCGCCGCTCAGCGCTCAAGCGTTGAAGGGTAAAGTGGTGTTGGTGGATTTCTGGACTTACTCCTGCATCAACTGCCTGCGCACCTTGCCGTACGTCAAAGCCTGGGCCGAGAAGTACCGCGATCAGGGCCTGGTGGTGATCGGTGTGCATGCGCCGGAGTTCGCCTTCGAACGGGATGTGGGCAACGTGACCAAGGCCATGAAGAACCTGGGCATCAATTACCCGGTGGCCATCGATAACGACTACAGGATCTGGCGGGCTTTCAACAACGAATACTGGCCGGCGCACTATTTTGCCGACGCTCAGGGACGCATTCGCTACCACCATTTTGGCGAGGGCAACTACGCCGAATCGGAACGGGTGATCCAGCAGTTGTTGCGTGAAGCCGGCGCGGCGAAAGTCACTGATGGCCTGATCGATGCCAGCGCCCAAGGCGTGCAACGGGCACCGGACATGAACGAAGTGCGCTCGCCGGAAACCTACGTCGGCTACCAGCGTTTGGAACATTTCGTACCTGGGGCGAGCCTCGCGCCCGACAAGATTGCTGCCTACAGCGCCCCCGCGGCGTTGGCGCTGAATGACTGGACGCTGGACGGCCACTGGAACGTCGGTTCGGAGCGCGCTACATCGGCGGCCCCGGCCAGCCGCATCGTTTACCGCTTCCATGCCCGCGACCTGCACCTGGTGCTGGGCCCCGGCGCCGACGGTAAACCGGTGCGCTTCAAAGTCATGATCGACGGCAAGGCCCCGGGCGATGCCCACGGCACCGATGTCGCCCCGGATGGCAGTGGCAGCGTCACCGAACAACGCCTCTACCAATTGGTGCGCCAACCCGGCGACGTGGCAGATCGGACCTTCAGCATCGAGTTCCTCGACCCGGGCGTGTCGGCGTATGCGTTTACCTTTGGTTGATGAGCATGAGCTGCCGAAGGCTGCGATCTTTGAATCTACTTATGCAGGAGTCGTCATCATGAAAACCCGATTTACCTGGCGCCAGACCCTGCTCGGGCTGACCGTCGCTGCAGTTGCAGGCCAATGCATGGCTTTTTCATTCGGCGCTGCCGAAGATGCAGTCGCCATCGCGCCGCCTGCCGTCGATGAAACGCCCAAGGCCAACAGCGAAACGGCGGTGTTCGCCGGTGGTTGCTTCTGGGGGGTTCAAGGCGTGTTCCAGCATGTCAAAGGCGTCAAGAATGCGCTCTCCGGTTATGCCGGAGGTACGGCGAACACCGCGCAATACGAGCGTGTCAGCGAGGGTGACACAGGCCATGCCGAATCCGTTCAGGTCACTTTCGATCCTGCTCAGGTGAGCTACGGCACCTTGCTGCAAATCTACTTCTCGGTCGCTCACAACCCCACCGAGCTCAATCGCCAGGGCCCGGACACCGGAACCCAATATCGCTCGGCGATCTTTGTCGAAAGTGCCGAGCAACAAAAAGTCGCCCAGGCCTACATCGCACAGCTCGATGCAGCGCATGCCTTCAACAAACCGATCGTGACCAAACTCGAAACCTACAACGGCTTCTACCCGGCAGAGGCCTACCATCAGAACTTCCTGACGGAGCATCCGACGTATCCCTACATCGTGATCAACGACCTGCCGAAAGTGGCGCAACTC
Source organism: Pseudomonas sp. 05N36 (assembly GCF_056397385.1). NCBI lineage: Bacteria > Pseudomonadati > Pseudomonadota > Gammaproteobacteria > Pseudomonadales > Pseudomonadaceae > Pseudomonas > Pseudomonas sp. 05N36. The sequence goes on from NZ_JBFTNH010000006.1 coordinate 35,123, forward strand.
AAACAGCTGTACCCGGAGCGGTATCAGGAAAAACCGGTGTTGGTGAAGGCGGGACTTTAGGACGAAAAGGGGGGGCTGTCAGTTAAGGCACAAACCTGTGGGAGCGAGCCTGCTCGCGATGACTGCATAACATTCAACATCAATGTTGACTGACCCACCGCTATCGCGAGCAGGCTCGCTCCCACATGGATTGCGCTTAACTGACTGGCATTAGGCTGGTCAGGCTTCCCTGTTTTCCAGACGTTTGCCCATTTCGACAGAGCGAACCTCATAACCCAGTTCTTCATAAAGGCGTAATGCGGGTTTGTTGAATGCCCATACCGTCAAACGCAAATCGCTGGCGCCCTGTTCGATGGCCCAGTCTTGAGCCATCTCCATCAGCCTGCGACCAACACCTCGCCCGCGAAATGCATCGTCGACGCAAACCGAGCCGACACGGGATACTCGTTGCGGTTGCAACAGTGGGCTGTTGAGCAGTGTTACCTGGAGCGTGATAAAACCGATGGCAACGCCCGTTTGCTCGGCGAGGAAGGTTGCCTGGTTTTCACCGTCCAAATAAGGAAGCCAGTGGGCTTGGTCCCGCTTGAAGTCTTGCGTTTCAGGCGCATAAATATCCGGCCGTTCGCGATGGTGCAGGCTATTGAGCTGTTGCCCCATTTTACAAATGCTCAGGAGGTCAGCGACTGTCGCCCGGCGATAGCTCGTTAGGGTATCCATGGTCTTTTGTGATCGTCCTTTTATCGAATTGACTGTCCGTAGTGTTCAAACCGCAGGAGAACATACCGTTCTATTTGATCCTGGGGCGCTCCATAGCAATGGTTGAGGCCTCAAAGCCCAGCCCCGAAAAAAACTCCGAAGCCCCTGATCGGCCTGCGCGTAAAACCCAGGTCACGTCTTTGTTCTCACCCATAATGTGCTCGACCAGTGCCCGTCCGATACCTTCTCGCCGATGCTGGTCGGACACCACGACCATCGACAGATAACCATTGGACAACCCATCGGTGAGGCCTCGGGCAAATCCGACGATCTGCGCGTCCTTTACGGCCACGGCGGTGCGTTGGGAGTTAGTGATCAGTTGTGCAAAATGCTCTACGGAGCCTGTGCGATGAGCCCATCCGTTCAGTTGAAGAAAGCGTCGAATGGACTCGACATCAGAGGGGCGTGCGTCGCGGATAGGCAGGCTCATCATCCGGAAATCATGTTCTTGCCGATGATCTTCGAGCGGTACAACGCCTGATCCGCCCGAGCCAGCAGGCCGGTTTGTTGCTCGTCTTCAAAGCGTTGCGCCACACCAAAGCTCATCGTGACCTGGAAGTCGCCCACCGGTGGCAGGCTCGACAGCTCAAGGCGGATGTTTTCGGCGACGGCGCGTGCGGTGGCCGCGGTGCTGTTGGGCAGGATCACGATGAACTCGTCGCCGCCCCAACGGGCCAGCAAGTCACCTTCGCGCACGCAGCGTTTGACGCTTTCGACCACGTGCACCAACGCCGCGTCGCCCAAGGCATGGCCGTAATGGTCGTTGATGTTTTTGAAGTCATCGATGTCCATGGCGATCAGCGACAGCGGCTGGCGAAAACGCTGGGAGCGCTCGCATTCCAGTGGCAGGGCTTTTTCCAGGAGATAGCGGTTGGCGATCCCGGTCAGGGTGTCGCTTTCTGCCAGTTTGCGGTTCTCGTCCAGCTGCGCCTGTAACTGCTGATTGAGCAGAGACAACTCGCGGGTCCGTTCCTCGACCATCGCTTCGAGGGAATGATTGCGCCGTTCGAGTTGCTCGAGCAGTCGCTTCTTGTCTTCAATGCAGCGGCTCGCCCCAATCATCCGCGCCACTGAGCCATCGCTGTTACGTGCGATCACATGACCGCGATCTTCGATCCAGATGTAGCGGCCATCCCGCCTGCGGCAACGGTACTCGGTTTGATAGCGGGGCGAGCGCTGATGCAGGTGAGCATCGAATTGCAGCATCACCTGCTGGTAATCGTCGGGATGAATCGCGTTCTCCCAGGCCAGCACGTTGTTCTCAAGTGCATGAGGCGCGTAGCCGAGCATGTCGTACCAACCGCGATTGCGGTAGACAAACCCGGTGTTGGCGTTCCAGTCCCAGATCCCGTCGCTGACCAGTTCCAGAATCGCGTGCAGCATGTCTTCATTCAGATCAGTCAGGCTGACCTTCAACGGCTCGATACTGGACAACTCAACCATCACCGCTCTCCCTGCTGCCCTGATCTTCAAGTGGCCGGCCAGTCGTAAAGACTAACTCATGGCGCGTTGACACTGTAGCGCCGGAAATCAAGGGATAGAAGCCTCTTGCGTAGTAATAATGGCGTGGGCGATCAGTTCTGTTTACCCCATGTCTGCAACGCAAACTCGACAAAACTGCGCAGCTTTGGCAAACGGTAGCGGTCCTGCGCGTAGATCAGATTCATCGGGCGACGGGGCAGTTGATAGTCCTGCATCAGGGCCACCAGTTTCCCTTCCCGAAGGTCTTGATCCACCAGAGCATCCGGCAGCATCACCACACCCATCCCAGTGCGCGCCGCCTGGTGCAGGCCCGATGAACTATTGATCAGCATCGGGCCGCTCACTGCCACGACGATCTCCCCGTCAGGGCCGCTCAGGCGCCACTGTTTTTCCACCGAGCGCCATTCATCGCCCGCCGGGTAGGCAAAGGCCAGGCAGTCGTGATCGGCCAGCTCCTCCGGTTTTTGCGGTGTGCCACGGCGTGCCAGATACGCCGGCGAGGCACACATGGTCAGTGTGTAGTCCTCCAGTGGCCGTGCGATCAGGTTGGACGGTTCGGTGTTACCCAAGCGAATCGCCACATCAAAACCGTTGTCCAGCAGATCAAGGCGTTGATTGGTCAACACCACATCCAGCTTGACCTGCGGACAGCGCAACACGAATTCGCTCAAGGCGGGCGCCAGGCGTTCTGTGCCAAAGGTCAGCGGGGCGGTAATCCGCAATGTTCCGCTGGGTTCGCACTGGGTTTGTTCGGCCAGCCGTTCGGAGTCGGCCACTAGCCCCAGCACCTCAAGACAGCGCTGATAATAGGTCGAGCCAAATTCGGTCAAGCGCTGACGTCGCGTCGTACGGTGCAGCAAGCTGACGCCCAGGCGTTGCTCCAGCGCCCGCAGGTGATTGCCGACCATGGTGGTCGACATTTCGCACTCCAGGGCGGCGGCGGTCATGCTGCCAGCCTCGACCACCTTCACGTAAACCGACATCGCCAGCAGTAAGTCCATTATCAAGCCCAGCTTTAAAATGATTGAAGTGTTTCGGCGTTTATCCAGCTCAGGTGGCTAACGATACTGCAAAAACACTGACCAATGATGGAGCTTGATGTCATGACCGCCGCCTGCCTGATGACCACGTATCAACCCCTGGCCTTGAGTTTTACCAAAGGGCTGGGCACACGCCTGTGGGATCAGGCTGGTCGTGAATATCTGGATGCGGTGGCGGGCGTGGCCGTGACCAATGTCGGCCACTCGCACCCGAAGGTGGTCAGCGCCATCAGCGAACAGGCCGGCCTGTTGCTGCACACGTCTAACCTGTACAGCATCGACTGGCAGCAACGGTTGGCGCACAAGCTGACGCAGTTGTCGGGGCTCGACCGGGTGTTCTTCAACAACTCCGGCGCCGAGGCCAATGAAACCGCGCTGAAACTGGCCCGGTTGTACGGTTGGCACAAAGGTGTCGAGCAGCCGTTGGTGGTGGTCATGGAAAACGCCTTTCATGGCCGCACGCTGGGCACCTTGTCGGCCAGCGATGGCCCTGCGGTGCGCTTGGGGTTTCAGGAGCTACCGGGGGATTTCATCAAAGTGCCGTTCGGCGATCTCGCCGCACTGGATAAGGCCCACCAGACTCATGGCCAGCGCATCGTGGCGGTTTTGATGGAGCCGATTCAGGGCGAGAGCGGCGTGCAACTCGCGCCGACCGGCTACCTGAAAGCCCTGCGCGAATTGTGCAATCGGCGCAACTGGCTGCTGATGCTCGACGAGATCCAGACCGGCATCGGCCGTACCGGGCAATGGTTCGCCTTTCAACACGAAGGCATCGTGCCGGATGTCATGACCCTGGCCAAAGGCCTGGGCAACGGCGTCCCGATCGGCGCTTGCCTGGCTCGCGGTAAAGCCGCCGAACTCTTCACCCCGGGTAGCCACGGCAGCACCTTTGGCGGAAACCCGCTGGCGTGTCGGGTCGGCTGCACCGTGCTGGAAATCATCGAAGAACAAGGCTTGCTGGAAAACGCCAAGTGTCAGGGCGAACGCCTGCTCGCACGCTTGCACGCCGAACTCGATGGCAACCCGCAGGTGCTGGCGATCCGTGGCCAAGGCTTGATGATCGGCATCGAACTGGCCCGGCCTATTCGCGACCTGACCCTGATCGCCGCGCGGGACCACGGGCTGCTGATCAACGTGACACGGGGCAAGACCATTCGCTTGCTGCCACCGCTGACCATCGATGAGCGGGAGGTGGAGATGATTGTGCGGGGGGTAGGGCGGATGGTGAGGGGAGCTGACAACTGATCGTTCCGTTTGAGATGCGCTTACGCACTTCGTAGGAGCACGGCTTGCCGGCGATGACATCCTTAAGACCGCCATCGCAGGCAAGCCTTGCTCCTACGGTTCGGTGGCGTGGTCGAGATCGATGGTGCACACAAGTCCGTAGGAGTGAGCAAGAGGCGAGAACGTGAAGTTAGTCGATGTTCAGTAGTGGTATCTGCACATCACGATCTGTAGTTCGCCCCCTTCCACCGTGTAGACCAGGCGATGCTCGGCAGTGATCCTGCGGGACCAAAAACCACTAAGGTTATGTTTGAGTGGCTCAGGCTTTCCGGGGCCTGCGAACGGATCCCGCAAGGTTGCCTTGATTAGCAGGTTGATCCGCTTGAGCCCGGCCTTGTCGTTCTGCTGAAACCAGAGGTAGTCGTCCCAGCCTTCGGGGGTGAACAGAATGTTCATTCTTCAATGAGCTGCCTTGGCTTGGTCTTCCCCGCACGCAGGCTGTTGATCGACTTGATCAGACGCTCGGCATTGGCCGGAGTACGGAGCAAGTAGGCGGTTTCTTCAAGGGCGTTGTATTCGGCAAGGGAAATCATCACCACCGGCTCACCTTTCTGCCGGGTTACCAGCAGCGGGGCGCGGTCTTCATTGACTCGATCCATGGTTTCGGAGAGATGTGCCCGGGCATTGGTGTAGTTGATCGTTTGCATGGTGTTGTCCTCGCTTGATGCGAAAACCGTACAGAAATGAGTACATGTTGGCAAGGTGATACCTACGAGTGGTCTTTACGAACGGAGGAGGTCAAAAAGCAGCCTCGATTAGGCGCTCGGTATGCTCCGTTGTCTTCAAGACGTTTCCTTGAAAAATGTAGGTTCGATCTGAGTAAAAGCCGCCTGATTTACTGCTGCAACTTACGCTTGTTCCTGAGGTGCAGAATCAACCCCACAACCGCAACGACCACCACAACACCCAAGGCAATCGGCAGTCGGTAAGGCCTGATGTCACCGAACAATTGCTGAAGCGCTTCGCCCGCCCAATAACCGCCGCTGACAAACAGTGTGGCCCAGACCATTGCACCGAGCATGTTCCACAGTGAAAAACGCAACGGCGACAGGCCACTGGCACCGATCACCATGGGGCCCACCAACCGCATGCCGTACAGAAAGCGCACCGAAAAAACCGACATCGACGGGTAGCGTGCGATCAATCCGCTGACGCGCTTGATCTGCGCTTGCTGGCGTTTGAGACGAGGCAACAGTCGCGTGCCGAAATAACGGCCGCTCCAGAACAGCAGTTGATCCCCCAACATTCCGCCGGCGCTGGCCCAGGCGATCACCGGCCAAAGCTTCAGCAAATGCTGATGCGCCGCCATGCCGCCCAATATCAGGATGGTTTCGCCTTCCATGACACAGCCAATAAAAACCGCCCAATAGCCGTAGGTCGCGAGGAGGTGATTGAGGTCTATGTGCTCGAACATGGGCGGTTGGCGGCCTTTGGCGTGTTGTGGAGGCTGAGTAATGGTGGACCGTTATCGGCTGGGGTCGTTGCCCGTGCATTCATGATTGAAGCGATTATGTGGCTGCGACATTCGAGAGCGGACGCTCCCCCAGATACTCAACCAACCGTAGCAGATAACCGTCCGGGTCCTGCACCAACAGCTCATGCTGGCCGACTTCCACCGTACCGGATCGATACCACTTCTCGGCAAACGGGCGAAACAATGGCCACTCGGCAGCGGCCAAGCGCTGGAGAATCGGCCCGACACTGTCGACCGTCATCTGAAAGTTGATGCCGCGCCCAAATGGCGGTTCCAGTGGAGCGGTCACCCATTGCCCTTCGAGCGGGTCGTACTGCTCCAGCATGACCTGCACCCCGTCGAAATCGAGGTAGGCAAATCCCTCTTCGGGACGGTCGTAGGCGACCCTGAAGCCAACCAATCCGGTCCAGAAATCCAGACTGTTCCGGATGTCGCCGACCATCAGTTCGGGGACCATTCTGTTCCTTGAAAACATACTTCTCCTTTAGTGAGCATCCAGCCCGATCAATGTGCGCTCAGGATAGCGCCTCAATCTTGATCGTCCCCACCCTGCATCAACGTTTGTGCCTCACCATTTTCAACCACCCAGCGCAGCAGCTCGTTCACCGACACACGGTGGCTGCGTTCGACCCATTGCAGGCCGTCGGGGCTGTAGTGTTCGGTGTAGCGGGTGAGGATGACCTCGCGCTGGTCGCTCGACAGTTGCAGGCTGACTTCGCGGCAGTGCAGGTTGGCGTTAGCGTGTTTCACCACGCGTTGTTGCAGGATCAGCGGCTGGTTTTCAGAGATCATCGGTCTGGGCTTCCTGGCAGCGGTGTACGCATGCGCAAACAGTCTTCGGGAAAAGGTGACCGATGCTGACATTCGAGCCTTGCGCAAAGATGTCTGCTTTTTTACCTGGCTGTCGCTTTGTTACCCGATTGAAATATATGACGGAGCGCGCCGAATGGTTTTAGATGTGGGTTCTTTCAGACCTTAAGTGATGCCGCTGGTGAGCAGTCTTTTGATCGTGGACGACGACCTTGAGGTCCTCGCGCTGCTGAAGAAATTTTTTGTGCAACAAGGCTATGCGGTGGAGGTCGCCACCGATGGCGCCTCGATGTGGGCGGCGATTGAGCGCCAGGCGCCGGACCTGATCATTCTCGACCTGATGCTGCCGGGCGAGAACGGGCTGACGCTGTGCCAACGCCTGCGCCAGCAATACCCGACGCCGGTGATCATGCTGACCGCCATGGGTGAGTTGAGTGATCGGGTGGTCGGGCTGGAGATGGGCGCCGATGATTACCTGGGCAAACCGTTCGACGCCCGGGAGCTGCTGGCCCGCGTGCGCGCCGTGCTGCGCCGGGCCGGCGAAAGCCGCCCGCTGACCGGGGAAGCGCCGCGCCCGCTGATCAAGTTCGCCGACTGGCAACTGGACCTCACTCGTCGGGAACTGCGTTCACCGGATCAGGTGATGATTCCGCTGTCGGCCGGGGAGTTCGACTTGCTGCTGGTGTTTGTCGAGCATCCGCAGCGCATTCTCACCCGGGAACAGTTACTGGACCTGGCGCGGGGCCGCACGCATGAGGCGTTCGATCGCAGCATCGACGTTCAGGTCAGCCGTTTGCGGCGCAAACTGGAGTACGACACCAAGCGCCCCGAGATGATTCGTACCGTGCGCAACGGCGGGTATCTGTTCACCCCCAGTGTGACCCGCCAGTGAAAAAACTCATGGCTGCTCTGCGTCTGCGCCCGCGTGACACCGTGGCCCGCTGGATCGCCCTGACCACCCTTATCGCGATGCTCACATCGCTGGCTTTCAACGCGCTGTTTATCCAGTTGGCCGGCGTCTGGGCTTATCCACCGTTGGCCGAAACCGGACTCCTGGAAAAAACCGCGTCCATTACCCGGATGATGGAAGCCTCGCAAGCGTCGCAGCGCGAGCGCCTGGCGAAGGCCGCCAGCGAAAACACCTTCAGCGTCAGCTGGCATGCCACCCGTCAAGGCCTCGACTTGCCGGACACGCCCGAAGCGGCTTACCGCACGGCCTCACCGGAGGCCCAGCGACTGTTCAACACGCCGACCCGCCGGGTCGAAGCCTACCAACCTGGCGACTGGCCACAGAAGAACGGGCACTACGCCTTGCTGGTGCAACTGGCGGATCAGTCCTGGCTGATGTTCAGCGTGCCGTCACGCAGCTGGGGGCTGGCGGAAGGGCCACGAACCTTGATCGTGATTCTGTTGGTGTTGCTGTCGACCAGCGTCGTCGCACTGATCGCCACCCGCCGGCTGGCCAAACCCTTGCAGCAATTCGCCCTAGGCGCCCGACGCTTCGGCGTCGACTTTCGCGCACCGCCCATCGACCCGGTCGGCCCGCATGAAATCCGTCAGGCGATCCTCGCGTTCAATGCCATGCAGGCCCAGTTGCAGCACTTCATCAAAGACCGCACGCAGATGCTCGCCGCCATCTCCCACGACCTGCGCACCCCGCTGACCCGCATGCGCCTGCGTGGCGAATTCATCGAAGACCCGGAGCAGCAACAACGGCTGTTTCGCGACGTCGACGAAATGCAGGCCATGATCAATTCCGCCCTGGAATTCTTCCGCGACGACGCTCGCCTGGAACAGGCAACCCAGTTCGACCTGGCCGAACTGCTGCAAACCCTGATCGACGACTACCGCGACCAATCCATCGACATCACCTTCAGTGGCCCACCCCGACTGGTCTACTTCGGCCGCCCGCTGGGGCTGAAACGGGTGATCACCAATTTGCTGGAGAACGCGATCAAGTACGCCAGTGAACCGGCGATTGAACTGCGGCAGGAGGATGAACAGGTGATCGTTCGGGTACTTGATCGCGGGCCGGGGATTCCTGCAGATAGTTATGAACAGGTGTTTGCGCCGTTCTTTCGATTGGAAGGGTCGCGGAATAAAAGCACGGGGGGCGTGGGGCTGGGGTTGTCGGCGGCGCGGGCGATCGTTCTGGAACACGGCGGCACGCTGACCGTGCGCAACCGCTCAGGTGGAGGGTTGGAGGCGCGGGTGGTGTTGCCGGTGTAGGTGGGGTAGAGAAAGTTAGTGGGGGGCTGATTGAAGTCCCATAACTGGTGTCCAGTTCTCATGAAAATAAATCAGTCCCCTTTTCCGTGCTTTTCCATGGCGTTTCAGGGATAGCGATTTCAGGCCGAGCCAAATTCCAATGCATAGGCTTTTTCCTCGCGTGGAAAGAGCGGCACCGTCAACAGGGCACAAAAGGCCGCAGCCAGCCACACCACGCCCCATGAGAAATGAGTCATGAGGGCCGACGCAGCGATAGGGGTCGCGAACAGCACGACAAAGACGCAGGTATTGCCCATGGCCAGCGCCGTGCCTGCCCGACTGGCGCCTGCCAGTGTCGCGAGTTCGGTGTAAGCCACGCCGTGCCAGGCGGATACGCTGATCCCGGCGACTACCATCACGGCGATGATCAGGGCGCTGGCCAGCGGTGTTTCGCTCATTCCGTAAAAGCTGGCGGCCGATACCGTGCAGCCCAGAACCAAAAAGGTCAGGGCACTCAGCCATGCACAGGTTTTAAGGTAACTACGGCGGTTTTTGTTTTTATCGGTCCAGCGCCCGCTCCAGATTCTGCTGACGATCGCGCCGATCTGTATGACTGCCAACGTAGCGGAGACCAATGTGATGTTGATGTTGCCAAAGTCATGAAAGAACACGGCGGCATAAGTAAGAATGGCAAATTGCGGGGCGCAGAGCAGGCCGATGGCTAAAACGATTCGCCAGACTCTTGAGTCTTTCAGTGGGCTGGTTGTGGGCTCTTTACTCTGTTTTTTCGCCGCGTCGCTGGAGAAGTCCGGCTCATACAACCAGAACCAGGCACACAGGCAGGCGGTGAGACAGAAGATGGCAGAAGCACTGAATACTTCGACAAATCCATAGGTATGGGCAAGGTAGGGCAGCACGACCGCCCCTAAGGCATAACCTCCCGGAACCGCCGTTTGCCGAATGCTCATGGCCAACCCTCGTTCGCCCTCTTTGAACCAGGCCATGATGGCTCGACCACTGGCGCCGTTGACGCTGCTGCCCAGCAGACCCACCACGAACAGCCCAATGGCCAGCAACACAATCGTTGGCGCATACAAGGCCAGCATGGCCAGCCCAAGCAGCGCGATCCCGGAGGAGAGAAGTCCCGTCAGCAGCACAGGACGATCACCCCAGCGATCAGTCAATAACCCCCACGGGATCTCACTGACGGCAATACCGAGTCCCAAAATCCCCAAGACCAGCCCCAACTCGGCGTTATCGAGCTGATACGTTGCTCGCATATAAACCGCTGTCGCGGGTAGTCCACCCACGACACTGGAAAAGCTTGCGTTGGCAGCAACACCGACACCCAGCACTTTCCAGCGGTGACCGTTATCCACAGGCATAAGAATCCCACTCGTTGAATAGTTGTGGGCCAAAAGATTCTCATGCGGGTATCGTCTCGAATATCAAATTATTTTGTGTGTTCGTCCCGAAAAACAGGATTGTCATGAGGCCGGTAAATTTCGATCTAGATGCCATGCGCAGTTTCGTCACCGGGGTCGAACTGGGCAGCTTTGCCAAGGCGGCGCAAAAACTCGCGCGTTCGACTTCAGCCATCAGCGCCCAGTTGAAGAAACTGGAAGCCCAGGTGGGCTCAGCGCTTTTCAAAAAGGCAGGTCGCGGGCTTGCCCTGACTGATGCGGGAGAGGTGCTGCTCAATTACTCTCGGCGTCTTTTGAGTCTCAACGACGAGACCATCACGGCCGTCTCCGAGCTGAAGCTCAAGGGATGGGTACGCCTCGGGCTTCAGGAGGATCTCAGTAGCTTCTTGCCGACGGTGTTGGGCAGATTCGCCAGGGCTCATCCCGATGTTCGAGTGGAAGCCCGGATTGCGCGTAATGCTGACCTGCTAAGCCGGATTGAAAATGGCTCGCTCGATTTGGCGGTGGTGTGGGGTGACGTGCCGGACGTCGGATACCGGGAGCGGGTGGCGGAACTGCAAATGGAGTGGATCGGCTCTTCTCACCAGTACCTCGACTGGCGTATCGAATCAGGGACACCGCTGCCCATCATTGCGTTTGACGCGCCATGTCCTTTTCATTCGATGGCCACTGCGGCGCTGAATCGCGAGGGAATTCCCTGGCTGCAGTCGTTCACCAGTTCCAGCCTCAACGGTCTGTCAGCCGCGACCGAAGCCGGTTTGGGTTACACGATCAGGACAGCCTTGGGCTTGCAATCGGGGACCGAACTGTTGGCTGCCGGCGAACGCGGTTTGCCGCCTTTACCTTCCATAGCCTTGATGCTGCATCGAAGAGAGGCTAACCCTGATCCGCTGACCGAGCGTTTGTCGAATATCGTCATGCAGGCAATTCGAAGTGAAATTGTTTACTGAGCGATAAATTTCGAGCGTTAGTGTGATGTTCGTGTAAAACGGACATGAGAGGACAAACCACGGTTTCTCATATTCATTATCGTGGTCTGTCCCTGTATTTTCCTGCGTGATGGCTGCTATTGGTTGGACGTGGTTGGGCGCTCCAACTAATGCCACTGACTCTTTACTTCCTGCCACTGAGTATCAGACAGCCACTTATCTGCCATCGGGAAGAAGATGTTCTCCTCGGACTCCATATGATCATAGTATTTCTTGATATAGTCATCGATGGTATCAGCGATCACTTTCATTTCCTGAGTTGACTCTTCCAACGCCTTGAGTTGTCCAGCAATGCGCCCAAATGCCAGATGGTCGCGCTCGATATCCTTGACCCGTGGGTGGATCGGTGCCTCGGTCTCCAGCAAGGCCCGTCGGATAATCTCTTCATTTTCATGGTGATGCCGCTCTGCGTCGCCATGCAAGGCTTCCAGTTCCTGAAACAACAACGTGCGATCATCGGCATCGGCGGATTCATGCTTCATTTTTCCCAGTAATGCTTTGATCTGGGTAATTTTTTTAGCCACCTCATGATGATAGGTGTGCAGTTCATTCAACAGGTTGTTCATATAAAGTCCTCTCCGCTACACCAAAGCATCATGGAAAATTATTATTAATCACCAACTTCCAAGGGTGGCCATATATTAACTTCCATCGCGTCTAATGCCTCCACCCACAGCATTCATCACTGTGTACTAAACCTTTTTAGTATAGTCGGGCGCCCAATACTCACCCCGGGAAATGTGCAGCCCTTGGATGAATTTGAAATATCAGGTCAGTGTTGATATGCGTTATTTGATCGACTGCAGGGAAGGCTGCAAATAACAGGGGGACGGTGGTTTTTTTGAGGGGGGAAGAACGGGAGGCGTTATCAAGCGGAGCATGAGTTTGCCCCTTGGCCTGTCTTCACGGGCCAAGGGGCAATTCCAATGGATCAGGTGAACCTAAGCCTCCCAGCCCGCCCCACTGACTGCTGATTGCACCAGCGGGTGCAAGTCTGCGCCCTGATGCTCCGTTTGCCAGGCCAGCAATTCCTTGCGCATGCCGGGCGTCCAGTACATTTTCATATGATTACGCACGTCGAGCGCGGCTTGTTGCTGGTCCGGTTCGGTGGCGAAGTACTGGGCGATCTGGTTAGCCATTTTGATCAGGTTGGCAGTGCTCATCGGCGTACCTCGGCTTTTGCTCCGGCGCGTGCCGCACGACGTTCGTCGAGCAGGCGTTGCTGTTCGTCGCTGAACGCCTGATAGCGTTTTTGCCACTCGGAAGGGTGGTAGACGCGGCTGACTTCCACGGCGGTGACCTTGTACTCCGGACAGTTGGTGGCCCAGTCGGAGTTGTCGGTGGTGATGACGTTGGCCCCCGATTCCGGGAAGTGGAAGGTGGTGTACACCACGCCCGGGGCGACCCGTTCGGTGATCCGCGCACGCAGGACAGTTTGTCCGGCGCGGCTGCCGATGCCAACCCAGTCACCTTCGTTGATGCCACGGCTCTCGGCGTCGGTCGGGTGGATTTCCAGGCGGTCTTCGTCGTGCCAGGCGACGTTTTCGGTACGCCGGGTCTGGGCGCCAACGTTGTACTGGCTGAGGATCCGCCCGGTGGTCAGCAGCAGAGGATAGCGGCTGTTGACCTTTTCCTCGGTGGGCACGTAGCCGGTGAGCATGAAGCGTCCTTTTCCGCGCACGAATTCGTCGATGTGCATGGTTGGCGTGCCGTCCGGTGCCTCGGCGTTGCACGGCCATTGCAGGCTGCCGTGGCGTTCCAGTTCGGCGTAGCTGACGTTGGTGAAGGTCGGCGTCAGGCTGGCGATTTCATCCATGATTTGCGACGGATGCTGGTAGTTCATCGGGTAACCGAGCGCGTTGGCGAGAGCCACCGTGCCTTCCCAGTCGGCCTTGCCGCCCAGCGGTTCCATGACCTTACGCACTCGGGAGATGCGCCGCTCGGCGTTGGTGAAGGTGCCGTCTTTCTCCAGGAACGAAGCGCCCGGCAGGAACACGTGGGCGAATTTGGCGGTTTCGTTGAGGAAAATGTCCTGCACCACGATGCATTCCATGGCCGACAGGGCTGCGGTGACGTGCTGGGTATTGGGGTCGCTCTGGGCGATGTCTTCGCCCTGGCAATACAGGCCCTTGAAGCTGCCGGCCAGGGCCGACTCGAACATGTTGGGAATGCGCAGGCCCGGATCGGGTTGCAGCGTAACGTTCCAGGCCTGTTCGAACTGCGCTCGAATCACCTCGTTGGAGATGTGCCGGTAGCCGGGCAACTCGTGCGGGAAGGAGCCCATGTCGCAGGAGCCCTGAACGTTGTTCTGCCCACGCAGCGGGTTCACGCCCACGCCTTCGCGGCCAATATTGCCAGTGACCATGGCCAGGTTGGCGATGCCCATGACCGCGGTGCTGCCCTGGCTGTGTTCGGTAACGCCGAGGCCGTAGTAGATCGCCGCATTGCCACCGGTGGCATACAGCCGGGCGGCGGCGCGGATGTCGGCAGCGGCGACGCCGCAGATGTCGCCAAGAACTTCCGGCGAGTTTTCCGGGCGGCTGACGAACGCCTTCCACTGGGCGAAATCGTTGCCTTCGCAACGGGCGTCGATAAAGTCCTGGTTGAGCAGGCCTTCGGTGACGATGACGTGGGCCAGGGCGTTGAGCATGGCGACGTTGGTGCCCGGGCGCAGGGCCAGGTGCAGTTCGGCGCGGGCATGCACCGTGTCCACCAGGTCAATGCGGCGTGGGTCGATGACGATCAACCGCGCGCCTTCACGCAGGCGGCGCTTGAGCTGGGAGGCGAACACCGGGTGGGCGTCGCTCGGGTTAGCGCCCATCACCAGGATCACGTCGGCCTGCATCACCGAGTCGAAGCTCTGGGTGCCGGCGGACTCGCCCAGGGTTTGTTTCAGGCCATAGCCGGTCGGCGAGTGGCAGACCCGCGCACAGGTGTCGACGTTGTTGTTGCCGAACGCGGCGCGCACCAGTTTTTGCACCAGGTAGGTTTCTTCGTTGGTGCAGCGGCTGGAGGTGATGCCACCAATGGAATCGCGACCGTATTTTTGTTGCAGGCGACGGAATTCGCTGGCGGCGTAGGTCACCGCTTCATCCCAGCTGACTTCCTGCCAAGGGTCGTTGATGTGCTTGCGGATCATCGGCTTGGTGATGCGATCCGGGTGGGTCGCGTAGCCCCAGGCAAAGCGCCCTTTGACGCACGAGTGGCCGTGGTTGGCCTGGCCGTTCTTGTCGGGGACCATGCGCACGACCTGGTCGCCTTTCATCTCGGCGCGGAACGAGCAGCCCACGCCGCAATAGGCGCAGGTGGTGATCACGCTGTGTTCGGGCTGACCCAGCTCGACCACGCTTTTTTCCATCAGCGTCGCGGTCGGGCAGGCTTGTACACACGCGCCGCAGGACACGCATTCCGAGTCGAGGAAGTTCTCGCCACCGGCGGCCGCGACCCGGGATTCGAAACCGCGCCCGGTAATGGTCAGGGCAAAGGTGCCCTGGGTTTCTTCGCAGGCGCGCACGCAGCGGTTGCAGACGATGCACTTGCTCGGGTCGTAGTCGAAGTAGGGGTTGGAGGTGTCCTTCTGGTCGTCCAGATGGTTCTCGCCTTCATAGCCGTAACGCACTTCCCGCAGGCCGACCTGGCCGGCGACGGTTTGCAGCTCGCAGTTGCCGTTGGCCGAACAGGTCAGGCAGTCCAGCGGGTGATCGGAGATGTACAGCTCCATGACGTTGCGGCGCAGGGTCGCGAGCTTTGGCGTCTGGGTGTGCACGCTCATGCCTTCGCTGACCGGCGTGGTGCAGGACGCCGGGTAGCCGCGCATGCCGTCGATCTCGACCAGGCACATGCGGCACGAGCCGAAGGCTTCCAGGCTGTCGGTGGCACACAGTTTGGGAATGGTGGTGCCGAGCATTGCGGCGGCGCGCATCACCGAAGTGCCTTCGGGCACGCTGATGCTTTGGCCGTCGATGTTCAGGGTTATCTGCACTTCGCTGTGGCGAGCCGGGGTGCCCAGATCGATATCGGTGTTCGGGTCGAAGAGAGTGATCATTGGTCGGCCTCCGAGGCTTGCAGACCGAAGTCAGCGGGGAAGTACTTGAGGGCGCTGACCACTGGATAGGAAGTCATGCCGCCCAGCGCGCACAGCGAACCGTACTGCAGGGTGTCGCACAGGTCCTTGAGGATGATCACCTGTTCATCGCGACTGCTCTGGTCCGGCGCGGCCAGCAGGCGGTCGATCACTTCCACGCCGCGGGTCGAGCCGATACGGCAAGGGGTGCATTTGCCACAGGATTCCTCGGCGCAGAACTGCATGGCGAAACGCGCCATGTGGGCCATGTCGAGGCTGTCGTCAGCGACCACCACACCACCGTGACCGAGCATGGCGCCGATGGCGGCGAACGCTTCGTAATCCAGCGGCGTGTCGAATTGCCCCGGTGGCACCCAGGCGCCGAGGGGACCGCCAACCTGTGCGGCTTTCAGCGGTCGGCCACTGGCGGTACCGCCGCCGTACTCTTCCACCAGTTCGCGCAGGGTCAGGCCAAAGGCCCGCTCTACCAAACCGCCGTGACGAACATTGCCCGCCAGCTGGAAGGGCATGGTGCCCAGCGAACGGCCCATGCCGTAATCGCGATAGAACTGCGCGCCCTTGGCCAGAATCATCGGCACCGAGGCCAGCGTCAGCACGTTGTGCACCAGGGTCGGCAGGCCGAACAGGCCCTGCAACGCCGGGATCGGTGGCTTGGCGCGGACGATCCCGCGCTTGCCTTCGAGCGAGTCGAGCAACGCGGTTTCTTCACCGCAAATGTAAGCGCCGGCACCGACCCGCACTTCCATGTCGAAGGCCAGGCCGCTGCCGCCGACATTGGCGCCGAGGTAACCGGCGGACCGGGCGATATCTAATGCCGCGCGCAGCGTGGTCACAGCCCGTGGATATTCCGAGCGCACATAGATGTAACCGTAGCTGGCGCCGACGGTGATGCCGGCAATGGCCATGCCTTCGATCAGCAGGAAGGGGTCGCCTTCCATCAACATACGGTCGGCAAAAGTGCCGGAGTCGCCTTCGTCGGCGTTGCACACAATGTATTTCTGTGCCGCCTGAGTGCCACGCACCGTGCGCCATTTGATGCCGGCCGGGAACGCCGCACCGCCACGGCCACGCAGGCCCGAATCGAACACGGCGGTCGCGGTTTGCTCGCCGCCCAGGGCGATGGCCTGGGTCAAACCCTCGAAACCGCCATGGGCGCGGTAATCGTCCAGCGACAGCGGCCGGGTAATGCCGGCGCGGGCGAACAGCAGGCGTTGTTGCGTCTTCAGGTAAGGCAATTCTTCCACCAGGCCCAAGGCCAGTGGATGGGCGGACGGCTCGCCTTGCAGCGCATCGAGCACCGATGGCACATCGGCCGCGGTCAGCGGGCCGAAGCCGATACGGCCTTGCGGGCTGTCCACTTCCAGCAGCGGTTCCAGCCAGTACAGGCCGCGCGAGCTGGTGCGTTGCAACTCCAGAGGCACAAAGCGTCCCCGGGCATGGGTGATAAGAGCTGCCGCAACCTCTTCGGCACCCACGGCACGGGCCAGCGAATCACGGGACAGATAGAAAGCCGGCATCATGCGTCCTCCAGGCAAGCGTCGAGCAGGGCATCCAGGCGCTCGGCGCTGAGGCGCGCATGCACCTGACCATCCAGCTCAAGGGCCGGCGAGCAGGCGCAGGCGCCGAGGCAATACACCGGGCGCAGGCTGATGCTGCCGTCGGCACTGCTGCCGTGGTCGTCCAGTTGCAGGCGTTCACGCAATTGCGCCGCGAGCTGCTCGGCACCGCGGCTCTGGCAGGACTCGGCCCGGCACAGACGCAGGATATGCCGCGCCGGAGGGGCGGTGCGGAAGTCATGGTAGAAGCTGATCACCCCGCGAACCTCGGCCTGACTCAGGTTCAGCGCATGGGCAATCTCGGGGACGGCGGCATCGGGGATGTAACCGATGCCCTCCTGAATATCATGAAGGATCGGCAACAGCGCGCCGGGCGAACCCTTGTGGCGCTCCAGCAGGTTGTTGACCATAGACAGGTGCAACATCTCATCAGGCATACAGCATTCCTCACGATCACGGGCAAACCAGGTGGTTGTCGGTTGTCCGAAAGTGTCGGCTGCGGCAGTCACGCCACGTCACGGTATCGTGGCATTTTCAGGCCGTTGGCCAGGCACCCTGAGCGGGCATCTTGTTGGGCCCGGTACGGTCTTCGCCGCACCTCTTCAGGGCATATAGGGCAGCTTGCCACGCCGCCTTTGAATCATCTGCACGAAAGCGACGTGTTCGGTTCTTTCTACGACTACCCGTTAAGTCTAGAAGAGTGTGGCCGAAGGCGCCGTCTCTGGAGGGGATTTATGCCTTTTTGCTTTAGAGGTTATGCAAAAAGGATTGCAGGCGGGGAAGGTGATGGCCGAGTTCACCGGGAGGCATTCACGGTGGAAACTTCGAAACGGATTTCTCAGCATTCGCTCCGACCCGAATACTGAACCCCCCGAAAACTCAGGGCTAACAATCCCTGTCAGACCACCGCAATCCCTGTGGGAGCGGGCTTGCCCGCGAAGGCGCCAGACCAGCCACCACCAATGCTGAATCCCCAACCATCATCCCAAGCAGTCCACCCCCACAAACATCACACCTCACCAACGGAAGGTCTGTCCCCTTTTCTGCTAGCGAAATGGCAAAATAGTAGCGTCGCGCCACTTTTTTCATCTTTGTAACGGACTACGCATGCTCACTCTCGCTCCAGCCTCGCGTCTGTTCTGCGCGATCACTTTCGCCGTCGTGATGACCCCGGCGCTCGCCGACTGGGAAGAAACCCCGGAATACGCCTGGAAGACCTACCTCTCCGATTGCCAGCAATTACAGCGGGCAGTGACCGATGTGCAGAACGGGCGCCAGACGGCCAAGGATGTCTTGCCCACTATCGAGAGTTATCTGCGAACCTTTACTGTACATCGCAAGAATCTCGCCCAGCAAAGCCTCGGCTCCCCCGATTACGCCCGCTGCGAAAGCGTCATCCCCCAAGCGCAAGACATAGCGGCCAAGGGCAGTGCTGAATACGGCGAGGAAATAGATCAGCATTTGCAGCAAGCCCAGACCGAACACCTGAACTCCTCGGAATACAAGCGTGCTCGCTCTCTGGGCTTCAGCGACGTCGGCGAAATCGGGGCCCTCGACCAGCACGCCGAGCTGGATGGCGAAGCGAATCTGAAGACCTTGATGATCACAGTCGATTTTGGTTGCGGCCGCCATTTCCGCGCCGCGTATTACGCCAAACCCTATGTGATCTACACCGTCCGTCGTTCGGATGGCAGCTGCGGCGTCTATAAGCACGTCGCAGTGCTGGGCGGCGAAATGGTGGAGCGAGGCGATTACATTGATGAGGAAGGGGTTTTTCAGTACGTGGGGTGGAAGCAATTGGCCGGACCGGAAGGATTTCCCATCGACGTTCGAGTCGTAAAGGCGCTGAAGTAACCTGCAGGGATTTTCTTCAGGCGGAAGATGGACAGATGATCGACTTCAACAACAAAGGGCTTCTTCAAAGTCAATCAGCACGATGAATATGCGGATACACGCCCAGTGACATGCGCGCCGGTCGGCCCTGATAGGTGTACCGGAAGTGCCAGTACTTGCTGCCGTTGGGTTTCACCAGCAGGGCAAGACCCGAACTATCACCCAACGTGTATTGCTTGTCGGCCGGCTTGGAGGCTTTGATTTGCAAGGCAGTGAGGGGCATGGCTGTACACCTCCGGTTCTCGAACTGGAATATGTACAGAAAATGTACCAAAAAGAGCCTGGCTGGCAAGGGATGGGGATGGAACCCCAGAGACCAAAAAGCCCGCAGTTAGCGGGCTCTAGGGGTGTTGCGTAGACGTCCTTGGACGTCTATGTACATCAAATGGTGCCCCGAGGGAGACTCGAACTCCCACTCCTTTCGAAAACGGATTTTGAATCCGCCGCGTCTACCAATTCCGCCATCAGGGCTCAATGGCGGCGAAGTATAGAGATGAGATAACCGTCGGTCAATCAGGTACATGGAGAATTTTCACTATTTCCGCTAGACTTCCCGGCCCTGCTAGACGAACCCCATCATGCGCGTTGCTGACTTTACTTTCGAACTCCCTGATTCGCTGATCGCTCGCCACCCTTTGGCTGAGCGGCGCGGCAGTCGCCTGTTGACCCTGGATGGGGTCAGCGGCGCTCTGGCGCACCGTCAATTCACTGATTTGCTTGAGCATTTGCGCCCGGGCGACTTGATGGTGTTCAACAATACCCGGGTGATTCCGGCGCGGCTGTTTGGCCAGAAAGCTTCCGGCGGCAAGCTGGAAATTCTGGTCGAGCGGGTGCTCGACAGTCATCGCGTGCTGGCCCATGTGCGTTCCAGCAAATCGCCGAAGCCGGGTTCGACGATCCTCATCGACGGAGGTGGCGAAGCGCAAATGCTCGCGCGTCATGATGCGTTGTTCGAACTGGGGTTCGCCGAAGAAGTGCTGCCGCTGCTCGACCGCGTCGGGCACATGCCGTTGCCTCCTTATATAGACCGCCCGGACGAAGGCTCGGACCGCGAGCGTTATCAGACGGTCTACGCCGAGCGTTTGGGCGCGGTGGCGGCGCCGACGGCGGGGCTGCATTTCGATCAGCCGTTGCTCGAGGCGATTGCCGCCAAGGGTATCGAGACGGCGTTCGTGACCTTGCACGTAGGCGCTGGCACCTTTCAGCCGGTGCGGGTCGAGAAGATCGAAGATCACCACATGCACAGTGAATGGCTGGAAGTCGGCCAGGACGTGGTGGATGCGGTTGCTGCATGCCGTGCGCGGGGTGGGCGCGTGGTGGCGGTGGGGACCACCAGCGTGCGTTCGCTGGAAAGCGCGGCCCGCGATGGCGTGCTCAAGCCGTTTAGCGGCGACACCGATATCTTTATCTACCCAGGCCGGCCGTTCCATGTGGTCGATGCCCTGGTGACCAACTTTCATTTGCCCGAATCCACGCTGTTGATGCTGGTTTCGGCGTTCGCCGGTTATCCCGAGACCATGGCCGCCTACAAGGCCGCCGTCGAGCATGGATACCGCTTTTTCAGCTACGGTGATGCGATGTTCATCACCCGTAATCCCGCACCGCGCGGCCCTGAGGATCAAGCATGAGTCGCACCAGTCGTATGTCTTTCGAATTGCTGGCCACTGACGGCAAGGCTCGCCGTGGTCGCCTGACGTTCCCGCGTGGCACCGTCGAAACCCCAGTCTTCATGCCGGTCGGCACTTATGGCACGGTCAAGGGCATGTTGCCGCGGGATATCGAGGCGACCGGCGCCGAGATCATTCTGGGCAACACCTTTCACCTGTGGCTGCGTCCTGGCACCGAAGTGATCAAGAAGCACGGCGACCTGCACGATTTCATGCAGTGGAAAGGCCCGATTCTGACCGACTCCGGCGGTTTCCAGGTGTTCAGCCTGGGCGCCATGCGCAAGATCAAGGAGGAGGGCGTGACCTTCGCTTCTCCGGTGGATGGCGCGAAAGTGTTCATGGGCCCGGAAGAGTCGATGCAGGTTCAGCGCGACCTGGGCTCCGACATCGTGATGATTTTCGACGAATGCACGCCGTACCCGGCCGATGAAGATGTGGCGCGGGTGTCCATGGAATTGTCGTTGCGCTGGGCCCAGCGTTCGAAAAACGCCCATGGCGACAACACGGCGGCGCTGTTCGGTATCGTTCAGGGCGGCATGCACCAGGACCTGCGCATGCGCTCCCTGGAAGGCCTCGACAAGATTGGTTTTGATGGCCTGGCCATCGGCGGTCTGTCGGTGGGCGAGCCCAAGCACGAGATGATCAAGGTCCTGGATTATCTGCCAGGCCAGATGCCGGCTGACAAACCTCGTTACCTTATGGGCGTTGGCAAACCGGAAGACTTGGTTGAGGGTGTGCGCCGCGGTGTGGACATGTTCGATTGCGTGATGCCAACCCGTAATGCCCGCAATGGGCACTTGTTCATTGATACTGGTGTGCTGAAGATCCGTAACGCGTTTCATCGCCATGATGATTCGCCGCTCGATCCGACCTGCGATTGCTATACCTGCCAGAACTTCTCCCGTGCTTATCTGCACCATCTGGACAAGTGTGGAGAAATGCTGGGTAGCATGTTGAATACCATCCACAATTTGCGCCATTACCAGGTACTTATGGCTGGTTTGCGCGAGGCTATTCAACAGGGTACATTGGCCGCCTTTGTCGATGCCTTCTACGCCAAACGCGGGTTACCCGTACCGCCTTTGGACTGAGTTTTCTGACCCCAAGATTCAACATTTGCAACTGGAGTGCTAAATGAGCTTTTTTATCTCTAATGCCATGGCTGATGCTGGTGCCCCTGCAGCAGGCCCAATGGGCGGCGGCTTTGAGTGGATTTTCCTGGTCGGCTTCCTGGTCATCTTCTACCTGATGATCTGGCGTCCACAGGCCAAGCGCGCCAAAGAGCAGAAGAACCTGCTGAGCAGCTTGCAGAAAGGCGACGAAGTTGTGACCACCGGTGGTATTGCCGGCAAGATCACTAAAGTGGCAGATGATTTCGTTGTTCTGGAAGTTTCCGACACTGTCGAAATGAAATTCCAAAAGGGCGCCATTGCCGCCACGCTGCCAAAAGGCACGCTAAAAGCGATCTAAGTTTCAACTTCTACTCAATCGACGGGGCGCGCAAGGCGCCCCGCGTCATAAGCGGGCGGCGTGATGCTGAACAAATACCCTCTGTGGAAATACATTCTGATCCTGGCGGTGCTGGCGGTCGGTCTGATTTATTCCGCTCCCAATCTTTATCCTGACGATCCGGCCATTCAGGTCAGCGGTGCAAGCACTGCGCTGCAGGTCAATCAGGCTGATCTGGATCGCGTGAGCAAAGCGCTCAACGATGCCGGGATCAACGTCAAGGCGGCCACTCTGTCGGCCAATGGCAAGGGCGGTTTGTTGCGCCTGACCAAGGCGGAAGACCAACTGCCAGCCAAAGACGTCGTGCGCAAGGCGCTGGGTGATGACTACGTCGTCGCACTGAACCTGGCACAAACCACCCCGCAATGGCTGCGCACTGTCGGCGCGCATCCGATGAAGCTGGGTCTGGACTTGTCCGGTGGTGTGCACTTCCTGCTTGAAGTGGACATGGAAAAAGCCCTCGACGCCCGCCTGAAAGTCTATGAAGGCGACGTCAAGAGCCTGCTGCGTAAAGAGAAACTGCGCTATCGCAGCCTGCCGCAGATCAATGGCGCCATTCAGCTGGGTTTCAGTGATGAAGCTGCCCGTGAAGATGCTCGTGCGCTGATCCGCAAGAACTTCAACGATTTCGACATTGTTCCGGCCGACCTCAATGGCCAACCGGTACTGCGTCTGGCGATGACCCCGGCCAAGCTGGCGGAAATCCGCGAATACTCCATCAAGCAGAACTTGACCACGGTGCGTAACCGCGTCAACGAGCTGGGTGTTGCCGAACCGATCGTTCAACGTCAGGGTGCCAACCGCATCGTGGTTGAGCTGCCAGGCGTGCAAGACACTGCCGAAGCCAAGCGTATCCTCGGCAAGACGGCCAACCTGGAGTTCCGTCTGGCAGCTGAGCCGGGTGCTTCGAAAGCCACTTCCGAGACCTTCGAGTTCCGTGAGGGCAAGCGTCCTCCTGCGCAAATCGAGCGTGGCCTGATCATCACTGGCGACCAGGTGACTGACGCCAAGGCTGGTTTCGGTGAGCACGGTACGCCGGAAGTGAACATTCGTCTGGACGGTCACGGCGGTGAGCTGATGAACCGTGCGACGCGCTCCAACGTCGGTCGCAGCATGGCGGTGATCTTCATCGAGCAACGCCCGGTGACGACTTACGTCAAGCAGATGGTCAACGGCGTCGAGAAAGACGTGCCGGTCCAGAGCTTCAAGGAAGAGAAAAAGATCATCAGCCTGGCGACCATTCAGTCGCCGCTGGGTGCTCAGTTCCGCATCACGGGCCTGAACGGTCAGGGCGAGTCCTCGGAGCTGGCCTTGCTGCTGCGCGCCGGTGGCCTGGCGGCACCGATGTACTTTGCTGAAGAACGCACCATCGGTCCAAGCCTGGGTGCTGACAACATCACCAAGGGTATCGATGCGTCGCTGTGGGGCATGCTGTTCGTTTCGCTGTTCATCATGGCCATCTACCGCTTCTTCGGCGTGATCGCCACGGTTGCGCTGGCGGTGAACATGGTGCTGCTGCTGGCCTTGATGTCGCTGCTGGGGGCAACGCTGACCCTGCCGGGTATCGCCGGTATCGTATTGACCATGGGTATGGCGGTCGACGCCAACGTACTGATCTTCTCGCGGATACGTGAAGAGATCGCGGCCGGCATGACCGTGCAGCGGGCAATCAACGAAGGCTTCGGCCGGGCATTCACCGCGATTCTCGACGCCAACCTGACCACTCTGTTGGTCGGCGGCATCCTCTTCGCCATGGGCACCGGCCCGGTGAAGGGCTTCGCAGTGACCATGTCCCTCGGGATCTTTACCTCGATGTTCACGGCCATCATGGTGACCCGCGCGATGGTCAACCTGATCTTCGGCGGTCGTGACTTCAAGAAGTTGTGGATTTAAGGGGCTGCCATGTTACGTACTATCAACTTCATGGGCGTTCGCAACGTTGCGTTCGGCGTCACATTGTTCCTTACCGCTCTGGCGTTGTTCAGCTGCTTCCACAAGGGCATGAACTACGGTCTGGACTTCACCGGCGGTACGCTCATCGAGCTGACCTACGAGCGTCCGGCCGACGTCTTGAAAGTTCGTTCCCAGCTGACTGAGGCGGGTTATCACGAAGCGATCGTTCAGAGCTTCGGCGCCACCACCGATTTGCTGGTGCGCATGCCTGGCGAAGACCCGCAATTGGGTCACCAGGTCGCTGAGGCACTGCAGAAAGTCGGCGGCGACAACCCGGCTGTGGTCAAGCGCGTCGAGTTCGTCGGTCCGCAGGTGGGTGAAGAGCTGCGCGACCAGGGCGGCCTCGGCATGCTGATGGCGCTGGGCGGTATCCTGATCTACCTGGCTTTCGGCTTTCAGTGGAAGTTCGCGGTCGGTGCAATCGTTTCGCTGATCCACGACGTGATCGTGACTGTCGGTATCCTGTCGTTCTTCCAGGTCACCTTCGACCTGACGGTACTGGCGGCGGTGCTGGCGATCATCGGCTACTCGCTCAACGACACCATTGTGGTATTCGACCGGGTTCGTGAGAACTTCCGGGTGCTGCGCAAGGCAACGCTGATCGAGAACATCAACATCTCGACCACCCAAACCCTGCTGCGGACCATGGCGACGTCGATCTCCACCTTGCTGGCGATCTCTGCGCTGCTGTTCTTCGGTGGTGACAACCTGTTCGGTTTCTCTATCGCGCTGTTTATCGGTGTTCTGGCGGGTACTTACTCGTCGATCTACATCGCCAACGTGGTGCTGATCTGGCTGAACCTGAGCAGCGAGGACCTGATTCCTCCGGCCAATACCGAGAAGGAAGTGGACGACCGTCCTTGAGGCGTTATTTCCTCTCGTTATAACAAGAAGGCGCGAGTATTGAACTCGCGCCTTTTTTTATGCTCCAACGTTGGGAGAAGCGCGGGCATGTCCCGCATGTGATGGTCAGGAGGTTCAAGTGAACAAGTCGTTACTGGTTGGTGCGGTATTGGGTGCTGTCGGTGTCACTGCCGGAGGCGCTGTTGCCACCTACAGCCTGGTAAAAAGCGGCGGACCTGAGTATGCGCAAGTACTGGCGGTAGAGCCGGTCAAAACACAGATCAAGACTCCGCGTGAAGTGTGCAGGGATGTGCCTGTGACCCGGCAGGCGCCGGTGAAGGATGAGCATCAGATCCTCGGTACGGTGATCGGTGCGGTCGGCGGTGGTTTGTTGGGCAACATGGTCGGTGGCGGTAATGGCAAGAAGCTCGCCACGGTGGCGGGTGCGGTTGGCGGTGGTTATGCCGGTAACAAGGTGCAAGAGCGCATGCAGAACGGTGATACCACCACCACGATGCAAAGACGTTGCGAGACGGTCAATGACCTCAGCGACAAGCTCGTAGGCTATGACGTTCGGTATTCGCTGGGCGGCAAGGAAGGTAAAGTGCGGATGGATCGTGATCCGGGCAACCAGATTCCGGTCGACAAGGATGGTCATCTGATCCTCGGTCAGAACCAGCCCGCTCAGAAATAAGCTGAATGCCAGACTCAAAAAAGCACCCGAAAGGGTGCTTTTTTTATACCCCGAATTTATGCGCCGCCACCCATCCCCTGTGGGAGCGAGCCTGCTCGCGATGACCGTCTAACATTCAACATTGACGCTGGCTGACATACCGCTATCGCGAGCAGGCTCGCTCCCACGTTGGGGGTGTGGTGTTTGTGGGGGGGGGCAAATTTCAGGCATAAAAAAGCACCCCGGAGGGTGCTTTTTTGTGCCTGGCGCTTAGCGTTTCAGCGAGGCTGGCAGGTGCGGCTGGATGGCCGTCAGTACTGCCTTGAAGCATTTGGTGTTGCCGGCAACGACGTGGCCTTTTTCAAGGAAGTCGTGACCGCCGGTGAAGTCGCTCACCAGGCCGCCAGCTTCCTGGATCAGCAGGGCGCCTGCCGCCATGTCCCACTCGGACAGGCCCGACTCCCAGAAGGCGTCGAAACGGCCGGCAGCGACGTAAGCCAGGTCCAGGCTCGCTGCGCCAGCGCGGCGGATGCCGGCGGTCTGGCCAACCAGGGCGCGGAACATGCCCAGGTAGTTGTCGAGGTTGTCCATCTGGTCGTCACGGAACGGGAAGCCGGTACCCAGCAGGGCGCCGTCCAGGCTGGTGCGACCGCTGACGCGCAGGCGACGACCGTTCAGTTGAGCGCCGCGACCACGGCTGGCGGTGAATTCTTCCTGGCGAACCGGGTCCAGAACAACAGCGTGCTCCAGGCGACCGCGGTATTTGCAGGCGATGCTGACAGCGAAGTGAGGAATGCCGCGCAGGAAGTTGGTGGTGCCGTCCAGTGGATCGATGATCCACAGGTATTCTTCGCCTTCGATCCCGGAGCCGGCGTGCATGCCGGTCTCTTCACCCATGATCGAATGATTCGGGTAAGCCTTGCGCAGTGCGTCGATGATTTTCTGTTCGGCAGCGCGATCCACTTCGGACACGTAGTCCTTGGCGTCTTTTTCGTCGACCTTGATGGTATCCAGGCGCTCGATGGAGCGGAAAATCAATTCACTGGCGCTGCGGGCGGCGCGCAGCGCGATATTCAGCATGGGCTGCATGGATGTGTCACCTAAGGTTGTTAAAGAAAGCCGAGCATTCTATCAGAAAGTTTCTACAGGTGAAGGTCGACGTTCGCTTTCATAGCTTAACGGTAGGAGGAACTGTAAGATTTGCTCCCTAATTTCCCTGTCAGAGAGCGCCTCCCTTGCTGCAGAACATTCGTGTCGTCCTGGTCAATACCAGCCATCCGGGGAATATCGGCGGGGCTGCGCGTGCCATGAAGAACATGGGCCTGTCGCGACTGGTGCTGGTCGAGCCGCGGTTGTTCCCGCACCACGAAGCCGATGCGCGAGCTTCCGGTGCCGGTGACATCCTGGAAAGCGCCCAAGTCGTCGCCACGCTGGAAGATGCGCTGGTCGGCTGCAACCTGGTGCTGGGCACCAGCGCCCGTGATCGTCGTATCCCTTGGCCGCTGCTCGATCCCCGTGAATGCGGGACGAAAGTGGTTGAGGAAGCAGCGCAAGGCGCCGAGATTGCGTTGGTCTTTGGTCGTGAAGATTCCGGCCTGACCAATGAAGAGCTGCAGCGATGTCATTATCACGTGCACATTCCATCAGACCCTGAGTTCAGTTCGCTGAACCTCGGGGCAGCGGTGCAGGTGTTGAGCTATGAAGTGCGCATGTCCTGGCTGGCGGCCCAAGGTCAGCCAAGCAAGATCGAGAAGGAAGAAGTGGCGTCGACCAAGAGCGGCGAGCTGGCGACCATGGATGAGCTTGAGCGATTCTATGAGCACCTGGAGCAGACGCTGGTGGCCATCGAGTTTCTCGATCCGGAAAAGCCGCGGCACTTGATGGCGCGCCTGCGTCGATTGTACGGACGAAGCTCGGTCAGCCGGGCGGAAATGAATATTTTGCGTGGCATCCTCACGGAAACCCAGAAAGCGGCCCGTGGCGAGCTTCTTAAACGGAAGGATTAATGATGTTCGAGCGTTTGCGTGAAGATATCCAGAGCGTTTTCCACCGTGACCCGGCGGCACGTAATGCGTTTGAGGTGTTGACCTGCTACCCGGGCATGCACGCTATCTGGATTCATCGCCTGTCGTCGGCGTTATGGGGCATGGGCTGGAAATGGCTGGCGCGACTGGTGTCGAACTTCGGTCGCTGGTTGACCGGGATCGAAATTCATCCGGGTGCCAAGGTCGGCCGTCGCTTCTTTATTGACCATGGCATGGGCATTGTCATCGGCGAAACCGCTGAAATCGGCAATGACGTGACGCTGTATCAGGGCGTGACCCTCGGCGGTACCAGCTGGAACAAAGGCAAGCGCCACCCGACGCTGGAAGATGGCGTAGTGGTAGGCGCTGGCGCCAAGGTGTTGGGGCCGTTCACCGTGGGGGCGGGGGCCAAGGTGGGCTCCAATGCGGTGGTGACCAAGGCTGTGCCGGCAGGGGCGACAGTGGTCGGGATTCCGGGGCGGATTATCGTCAAGTCCGATGATGAGCTGGAAGCCAAGCGCAAGGCCATGGCCGAGAAGATTGGTTTTGATGCCTACGGCGTCGGTGAAGACATGCCAGACCCGGTGGCGCGAGCCATCGGTCAGTTGCTGGATCACCTGCAAGCGGTCGATGGTCGACTGGAAGACATGTGCGGCGCGCTCAAGGACCTGGGCAGCCCTTACTGTGCCAAGGACTTGCCCGAGCTGCGCGAAGAAGACTTCGCCTGCGTAAAAGGCAAGGATGAAAGCCAGGCCAGCTGAATCGGGTTGGCCCAATCGCGAGCAGGCTCGCTCCCACACTGGATCTCTGGTGTTGCGCAGATCAAGTGTGGGAGCGAGCCTGCTCGCGATGAACGATAACGCGCATTTGCTGGTCGATCACCGCCAGCCTTTGCTATAGTGCGCGCGCTCTTTTGCGGGTAAACCTGACTAAAGTACTAGGTCTTATAGTTGACTTGAATACTCGGGAATTGCATACTCGCCCCCATCCCGTAACTCCGTGGTAATTGTCCATGCGACTGACTACAAAAGGCCGATACGCTGTCACCGCCATGCTTGACCTGGCGTTGCACGCGCAACATGGCCCGGTGTCCCTGGCCGATATCTCTGAGCGCCAAGGCATTTCCCTGTCCTACCTCGAACAGCTCTTCGCCAAATTGCGCCGCAGCAATCTGGTTTCCAGTGTCCGTGGACCAGGCGGTGGCTACCAGCTATCGCGTGACATGCAGGGCATCCAGGTCGCTCAGGTGATCGATGCGGTAAACGAATCGGTCGACGCAACCAAATGCCAGGGACTGGGTGATTGCCATGGCGGCGACACCTGTCTGACCCACCACTTGTGGTGTGATCTGAGCCTGCAAATCCACGAATTTCTGAGCGGTATCAGCTTGGCTGACCTTGTCACTCGCCGTGAAGTGCAAGAAGTAGCCCAGCGTCAGGACCAGCGTCGTTGCAACAGCAAGACACCGCGTCTGGACAAGATTGAAGCGTCCGCCGTCGAATGACAGCCAAAGAGCTAGCGGCACGCCAGCCAGCCTGAATTAGGAGAGAGTCCATGAAATTGCCGATTTACCTTGATTACTCTGCGACCACCCCGGTTGATCCGCGTGTCGCGCAAAAGATGAGTGAATGCCTGCTGGTCGACGGAAACTTCGGTAACCCGGCGTCCCGCTCCCACGTGTTCGGCTGGAAAGCCGAAGAGTCGGTCGAAAACGCTCGCCGCCAGKTCGCCGACCTGGTCAACGCCGACCCGCGTGAAATCGTCTGGACCTCCGGTGCCACCGAGTCCGACAACCTGGCAATCAAGGGTGTCGCGCATTTCTATGGCAGTAAAGGCAAGCACCTGATCACCACCAAGATCGAACACAAGGCGGTCCTCGACACCATGCGCCAACTGGAGCGCGAAGGTTTCGAAGTCACCTACCTCGATCCTCGTGAAGACGGTCTGGTAACGCCTGAAATGATCGAAGCCGCGCTGCGCGATGACACCATCCTGGTGTCGGTCATGCACGTGAACAACGAAATCGGCACCATCAACGACATCGCAGCCATCGGCGAACTGACCCGTTCCAAGGGCATCCTGTTCCACGTCGACGCTGCGCAGTCCACTGGCAAGGTCGAGATCGACCTGCAGAAGCTGAAAGTCGACCTGATGTCCTTCTCGGCCCACAAGACCTACGGCCCTAAAGGCATCGGCGCGCTGTACGTCAGCCGCAAGCCGCGTGTTCGCCTTGAAGCGACCATGCACGGCGGCGGTCACGAGCGCGGCATGCGTTCCGGCACCCTGGCCACTCACCAGATCGTTGGCATGGGCGAAGCGTTCCGTGTAGCCAAGGAAGACATGGCTAGCGAAAACGTTCGGATCAAAGCCCTGAGCGACCGTTTCTTCAAGCAGGTCGAAGGCCTCGAAGAACTGTACGTCAACGGCAGCCTGACCGCCCGCGTTCCGCACAACCTGAACCTGAGCTTCAACTACGTTGAAGGCGAGTCGCTGATCATGGCGCTCAAGGACCTGGCGGTATCGTCCGGTTCGGCCTGCACCTCGGCGTCGCTTGAGCCTTCGTACGTACTGCGCGCCCTGGGCCGCAACGACGAACTGGCACACAGCTCGATTCGCTTCACCTTCGGCCGCTTCACCACCGAAGAAGAAATCGATTATGCCGCGCAGAAAGTCTGCGAGGCCGTCACCAAGCTGCGCGCTCTGTCGCCGCTGTGGGACATGTACAAAGACGGCGTCGACATTTCGAAAATCGAGTGGGCGGCACACTAACGAATTAAGTCGCCGCACACGGGCTCTGTAACCCTGTTGAAAAGTTGGCTTGCAGGGCCCGAAGAGCGACTCTCTGATGAGTGAGGATTGAATCATGGCTTACAGCGAAAAGGTCATCGACCACTACGAGAACCCGCGCAACGTCGGCAAGATGGACGCGGAAGATCCTGATGTCGGCACCGGCATGGTCGGCGCTCCGGCGTGCGGCGACGTTATGCGCCTGCAAATCAAGGTCAACGAGCAAGGCATCATCGAAGACGCCAAGTTCAAGACCTACGGCTGCGGCTCTGCGATTGCTTCCAGCTCCCTCGCTACCGAGTGGATGAAGGGCAAGACCCTGGACGAAGCAGAGACCATCAAGAACACCCAGCTGGCTGAAGAACTGGCCTTGCCGCCAGTGAAAATCCACTGCTCGGTACTCGCTGAAGACGCCATCAAGGCTGCCGTTCGCGATTACAAGCAGAAGAAAGGCTTGATCTGACTTTCAAGTATTGGCGACGAGTAAGGAGTCACCGATGGCTATCAGCATGACAGAAGCGGCTGCTCAACACGTGCGACGCTCCCTCGACGGGCGCGGCAAGGGTGATGGGATTCGTCTGGGTGTTCGCACCACGGGCTGTTCCGGCCTTGCCTACGTGCTGGAGTTTGTCGATGAGGTGGGGGAAGACGATCAGGTCTTCGTCAGCCACGGCGAGAAAGTGATCATCGATCCAAAAAGCCTGGCGTACCTGGACGGCACCGAGCTCGATTTCGTCAAGGAAGGGTTGAACGAAGGCTTCAAGTTCAACAATCCCAACGTGCGCGGTGAATGTGGCTGCGGCGAAAGCTTCAACATCTGAGGCTGCTCGTGGGTACTCCTTGTCATTTCGCATTATTTGAGCTGCAACCGAGCTTCAATCTGGATCTCGATCAGCTGGCTACGCGCTACCGTGAGTTGGCGCGCGGCGTTCATCCAGACCGCTTTGCTGACGCTTCCGAGCGTGAGCAACGGCTGGCGCTAGAGCAATCCGCGAGCCTCAACGAGGCCTACCAGACGCTCAAAAGTCCCCCCAAGCGCGCGCGTTACCTGCTCGCCATGGGTGGTCGCGAGCTGCCGCTGGAGGTCACGGTGCATGATCCGGAATTTCTTCTGCAGCAGATGCAATGGCGCGAAGAGCTCGAAGACCTGCAAGACAGTGCCGACCTGGCCGGGATTGTGGTGTTCAAGCGCCGCCTGAAAGTCGCTCAGGATGTATTGAACGAAAGCTTCGCAGCTTGCTGGAATGATGCAGTGCAGCGTGAACAGGCCGAACGCCTGATGCGGCGCATGCAGTTCCTCGACAAGCTCACCTACGAAGTGCGCCAGTTAGAAGAGCGCCTCGACGATTAACCCAGTGCCGCCTCGGTCGCACGCCTGATATACAGATAAGTCCTGATAACGATGGCCCTACTGCAGATCGCCGAACCCGGCCAAAGTCCTCAACCGCACCAGCGTCGTCTGGCTGTGGGGATCGACTTGGGCACTACCAATTCGCTGGTCGCTGCGTTGCGCAGTGGTCTTTCCGAGCCACTGGCCGACGCTGACGGGCAGGTCATCCTGCCGTCTGCGGTGCGCTATCACGCTGACCGTGTCGAGGTCGGCGAGTCCGCCAAGCTGGCAGCCGCTACCGATCCGCTGAACACGGTGTTGTCGGTCAAGCGCTTGATGGGTCGTGGTCTGTCCGACGTCAAGCAATTGGGCGAGCAACTGCCGTACCGCTTTGTCGATGGCGAGTCGCACATGCCGTTCATCGACACCGTGCAAGGGCCGAAAAGCCCGGTCGAAGTTTCCGCCGATATCCTCAAGGTGCTGCGTCAGCGCGCCGAGTTGACGCTGGGCGGCGAACTGGTTGGCGCGGTGATCACCGTTCCGGCTTACTTCGATGACGCACAGCGCCAGGCAACCAAGGATGCGGCCAAGCTGGCCGGCCTGAACGTGCTGCGTTTGCTCAACGAGCCAACCGCTGCGGCGGTGGCTTACGGTCTGGATCAACATGCTGAAGGCCTGGTTGCCATTTACGACCTGGGCGGCGGCACTTTCGATATTTCGATTCTGCGTCTGACCGGCGGTGTGTTTGAAGTACTGGCGACCGGTGGCGACAGCGCCCTGGGCGGCGATGACTTCGACCACGCGATTGCTGGCTGGATCATCGAGAGCGCGGGCCTGTCCGCCGACCTCGATCCGGGTGCGCAGCGTCATCTGCTGCAAACCGCCTGCGCGGCTAAAGAAGCGCTGACTAATGTAGCGAGCGTTGAAGTTGCTTATGGCGAGTGGAAAGCCGAACTGACCCGTGAAGCTTTCGATGCGCTGATCGAGCCGATGGTCGCTCGCAGCCTGAAAGCCTGCCGTCGCGCCGTGCGTGATTCCGGTATCGAACTGGAAGACGTGCACGCAGTGGTGATGGTCGGCGGTTCGACCCGCGTACCGCGTGTTCGCAACGCCGTAGCCGAGGCCTTTGGTCGTCAGCCGCTGACCGAGATCGATCCGGATCAAGTGGTGGCCATTGGTGCTGCGATCCAGGCCGATACCTTGGCGGGCAACAAGCGCGATGGCGGCGAACTATTGCTGCTCGACGTGATTCCGTTGTCCCTGGGGCTGGAAACCATGGGCGGTCTGATGGAGAAGGTGATTCCGCGTAACACCACCATCCCGGTTGCCCGCGCTCAGGACTTCACGACTTATAAAGACGGCCAGTCGGCCATGATGATTCATGTGCTGCAGGGCGAACGCGAGCTGATCAGCGATTGCCGTTCCCTGGCGCGCTTCGAATTGCGCGGCATTCCGGCGATGGTGGCGGGTGCGGCGAAGATTCGCGTGACCTTCCAGGTCGATGCCGATGGCTTGCTCAGCGTGGCCGCCCGCGAATTGGGTTCGGGTGTCGAGGCGAGCATTCAGGTCAAGCCGTCCTACGGCCTGACCGACGGTGAAATCGCCCGCATGCTCAAGGATTCGTTCCAGCACGCCAACGACGACAAGGTCGCCCGCGTACTGCGTGAACAGCAGGTCGATGCCCAGCGTTTGATCGAAGCGGTGCAGGGCGCCCTCGATGTCGACGGCGAGCGCCTGCTCGACGCCGAAGAACGCATGGTCATCGAGTTGCAGATGCAGGAACTGACCGAATTGATGAAAGGCACCGATGGTTACGCCATCGAGCAACAGACCAAGCGTCTGTCGCAAGTGACCGATGCCTTTGCTGCCCGCCGCCTGGACTCGACGGTGAAAGCCGCTCTGGCGGGGCGCAACCTGAATGAAATCGAGGAATAACTGATGCCGCAGATCATTTTTCTGCCACACGCCGAGCATTGCCCGGACGGCATGGTCGTAGAGGCTGAGACCGGCAAGTCCATTCTCGAAGTGGCTCATGAGAACCATATCGAGATCGAGAGCGCCTGCGGCGGCGTCTGTGCCTGCACCACGTGTCACTGCATCATTCGCGAAGGCTTTGACTCGCTGAATGAGGCCGATGAGCTGGAAGAGGACTATCTTGATCGGGCCTGGGGTCTGGAAGCGCAGTCGCGCCTGACCTGTCAGGCAATCGTCGGGACTGAAGACCTGACCGTTGAAATTCCTAAATACTCGCTCAACCACGCTGCCGAAGCGCCGCACTGATTCAAGGAACTGGCATGAGTCTTAAATGGGTTGATGTGCTGGAAATCGCGATCCAGCTGGCTGACAGCAAGCCGGAAGTGGATCCGCGTTACGTGAACTTCGTCGATCTGCATAACTGGGTCATGGCTCTGCCGGACTTCAGTGATGACCCGGCCCGCGGTGGCGAGAAGGTGCTTGAAGCGATTCAAGCGGCCTGGATCGAAGAAGCCGACTGAACGCATTGTACGCCGTTAGGCAATACCCAAGAACCCGCGTATAATTCGCGGGTTTAATTTTTCGCAAATTACCGTTTCTGGAGTTACACCATGGCTGTTCAACGTACTTTCTCCATCATCAAGCCTGACGCCGTTGCAAAAAACGTTATCGGCGAGATCACCACTCGTTTCGAAAAAGCTGGCCTGCGCGTTGTAGCTTCGAAACTGAAGCAACTGTCCAAAGCTGAAGCTGAAGGCTTCTACGCTGAGCACAGCGCTCGTGGTTTCTTCAACGACCTGGTTGCTTTCATGATCTCCGGTCCGGTTGTCGTTCAGGTTCTGGAAGGCGAAAACGCTATCGCTCTGAACCGTGAGCTGATGGGCGCTACCAACCCTAAAGAAGCTGCTGCCGGCACCATCCGTGCTGACTTCGCTGACTCCATCGACGCCAACGCTGTACACGGTTCGGACTCCGAAGCCGCTGCTGCTCGCGAAATCTCGTACTTCTTCGCAGCTACTGAAGTAACCACTCGCTAAGCATTGGCTTAAGAGTGAAGGTGAATCCATGACTACATCGACTGTAAAAACCAACCTGCTGGGTCTGACTCAACAGGAAATGGAAAAATTCTTCGACTCAATCGGGGAGAAGCGTTTCCGTGCCGGTCAGGTAATGAAGTGGATTCACCACCTTGGCGTCGATGATTTCGACGCCATGACGAACGTCAGCAAGGCCTTGCGCGACAAGCTCAAGGCTATTGCCGAGGTTCGCGGCCCCGAAGTGGTCAGCGAGGACATCTCCAGCGACGGCACCCGTAAGTGGGTGGTGCGCGTGGCGTCCGGCAGCTGCGTCGAGACCGTCTACATTCCCCAGGGCAAGCGCGGCACTCTGTGCGTTTCGTCCCAGGCAGGCTGTGCCCTGGATTGCAGTTTCTGCTCCACCGGCAAGCAAGGTTTCAACAGCAACCTCACCGCCGCCGAAGTCATCGGCCAGGTGTGGATTGCCAATAAATCGTTCGGCAGCATCCCGGCAACCGCCGACCGTGCCATCACCAACGTGGTGATGATGGGCATGGGTGAGCCGCTGCTGAACTTCGACAACGTCGTTGCCGCCATGCACCTGATGATGGACGACCTGGGCTACGGCATCTCCAAGCGCCGCGTGACCCTGTCGACCTCCGGCGTGGTGCCGATGATTGATGAGCTGTCCAAGCACATCGACGTCTCTCTGGCGTTGTCCCTGCACGCACCGAACGATGCGCTGCGTAACCAGTTGGTACCGATCAACAAGAAGTACCCGCTGAAAATGCTCCTCGAGTCCTGCCGCCGCTACATGTCGTCCCTGGGCGAAAAGCGCGTGCTGACCATCGAGTACACCTTGCTCAAGGACATCAATGACAAGGTCGAGCATGCGGTTGAAATGATCGAGTTGCTCAAGGACACGCCTTGCAAGATCAACCTGATCCCGTTCAACCCGTTCCCTCATTCCGGTTACGAGCGGCCGAGCAACAACGCCATCCGTCGTTTCCAGGATCAACTTCATCACGCTGGCTTCAATGTCACCGTGCGCACCACCCGTGGCGAAGACATCGACGCTGCGTGTGGCCAATTGGTAGGACAGGTGCTGGATCGCACCCGTCGTAGCGAACGTTATATCGCCGTGCGTGAGTTGAGCGCCGACAACGATATGCCGCAAGACGCTGCGAATCGTACTTAAGAGAGGATCTCTATGTCACTGCGCCTAGCGCTGCTTCTGCTGTTCGCCAGCCTGTCGGCTGGTTGTGTTCTGTCGGGTGATTTCAATCCGATGAAAACCAGCAAGGGGCGCGATGAGGCGCGTGCTGCGTATGTGCAGCTGGGCGTGGGGTATCTGCAGCAGGGCATGACCGAACGGGCGAAAGTCCCGTTGAAGAAGGCCCTCGAACTGGATAGCGCCGACCCGGATGCCAACGCAGCGCTGGGCCTGGTGTTCCAGGCCGAGATGGAACCCGAGCTCGCGGATCAGCATTTTCGCAAGGCATTGTCCGGCCGTCCTGGCGATGCTCGTATCCTGAACAACTACGGCAGCTTTCTCTTTGAAGAGAAACGTTACAAAGAAGCTTACGAGCGCTTTGAACAAGCGGCTGCCGATAGCCTTTATCCTGAGCGTTCACGGGTTTTCGAGAACCTTGGCATGACGGCCTCGATGCTCGGTCAGCGTGACCTGGCCCGGCAGCAACTGGAAAAAGCCCTGCGCCTGAACCGCCAACAGCCACGGGCGTTGCTGGAAATGGCTGAGTTGTCGTACGAAGACAGGCATTATGTGCCCGCGCGTGACTATTACGATCGTTTTAGCCTGCTCGCCGAGCAAAATGCACGTAGTCTATTGCTCGGCGTTCGGCTGGCCAAAGTGTTCGAAGATCGCGACAAGGCCGCCAGTTTTGGCCTGCAATTAAAACGACTCTATCCCGGTACGCCGGAATATCAGCAATACCTGTCGGAGCAATGATGAAAGCGGCGCATCCAGAAGTTGTAGCAGCGACTCGCGTAAACCCCGGAGAGACCCTGCGTCAGGCCCGCGAAAGCAATGGTTGGTCGCTGGCGGAAGTAGCGCTCAAGCTCAATCTCACCGCTAATTCCTTGAAGAATCTGGAAGACGGCGCTTTCGACAAGCTGCCGGGGCATACCTTTGCTCGCGGCTATATCCGCGCCTACGCCAAATTGCTCGGCATGGACCAGGCCGTTCTGGTCCAGCAGTTCGACCAGCACACCGGCACCGACTCCCAGGGCAGCAACGTGCACAGCCTTGGGCGTATCGAGGAGCCATCGCGGGTCTCCCACACCATTTTGCGCATCGTCAGCCTGTTGCTGCTGATGGCCGTGGTGGGTGGCGGTTTTGTCTGGTGGCAGGATCAAACCTCATTGCGCACCAAGGACCTGATTGGCCTTAGCCCTGAACACGTCGAAGTCGAAGGCGCCGATGGCACCACGCAGATCCATCCGCTCGACGAGCCGGAAGATCAGGCCGTGGTAGAAGGCCAGGCCGAAGCCGGGACGCCTCTGGCATTGCCTGAAGGCCAGGCGCCTGCCGAAGTTCAGGCAACTGCCGAAGCGCCGGCGCCGGCCGCTCCGGTGGTTGCACCGACGGCCCCGGTTGTCGCTCCAGTGCGTACCGCGCCAGCCCCGGTTGTTGCGACGCCGGCGGCCCCGGTTGTGGCTGTTGCGCCAACGCCAGTCGTGGCAGCCGTGCCAGCACCTGCCGCTTCGGCTGCTGCACCGGCCACTCCGGTTGCCGGTGCGGGTAAGGTGCAGATTCAGTTCTCTGCCAACTGCTGGACACAAGTCACCGATGGCAACGGCAAAGTGCTGTTGAGCGCTCTCAAGCATAAGGGCGAAACCGCCGACGTCAGCGGTAAACCACCGTTTACAGTACGCCTGGGCTACGCCCGTGGCGCGCAGGTCAGCTACAACGGGCAAGTGGTCGATGTAGCTCCGTTCACCAGTGGCGAGACTGCTCGCCTGAAGTTGGGTCAATAAGTCATGCACGGCGAATCTCCAATCAAACGTCGCGAATCCCGCAAGATCTGGGTTGGTTCGGTACCGGTGGGCGGTGATGCGCCTATCGCTGTACAGAGCATGACCAACAGCGACACCAATGACGTTGCCGCCACCGTGGCCCAGATCAATCGTCTGGAAGCGGCCGGTGTCGACATCGTGCGGGTTTCCGTTCCGGACATGGACGCGGCCGAAGCCTTCGGTCGCATCAAGCAACTGGTCAAGGTGCCGTTGGTTGCCGACATTCACTTCGACTACAAGATCGCCTTGCGCGTAGCCGAACTGGGCGTCGATTGCCTGCGGATCAACCCGGGCAACATCGGTCGTGAAGACCGTGTGCGCGCGGTGGTCGATGCCGCCCGTGACCGCGGGATTCCGATCCGTATCGGCGTCAACGCCGGCTCCCTGGAAAAAGACCTGCAAAAGAAATACGGCGAGCCAACGCCTGCCGCGCTGGTCGAGTCGGCGCTGCGTCACGTCGAGCACCTTGAACGCCTGAACTTCCAGGACTTCAAGGTCAGCGTGAAGGCCTCCGACGTGTTCATGGCCGTCGAAGCCTATCGTCTGCTGGCCAAGGAAATCGTCCAGCCACTGCACCTGGGCATCACTGAAGCCGGCGGTTTGCGTTCAGGCACAGTGAAATCCGCCGTGGGCCTCGGTATGCTGCTCGCCGAAGGGATTGGCGATACTATTCGCATCTCGTTGGCGGCTGACCCGGTCGAGGAAGTGAAAGTCGGCTACGACATTCTCAAGTCCCTGCACCTGCGTTCCCGTGGCATCAACTTCATCGCCTGCCCGAGCTGCTCGCGGCAGAACTTCGATGTGGTGAAAACCATGAACGAACTGGAAGGGCGCCTCGAAGATCTGCTGGTGCCGCTGGATGTCGCGGTCATCGGTTGCGTGGTCAACGGTCCCGGCGAAGCCAAGGAGGCCCATATCGGCCTGACTGGCGGTACGCCGAACCTGATTTACATCGATGGCAAGCCGTCGCAGAAATTGACGAATGACAATCTGGTGGATGAGCTGGAAAGGCTGATCCGCCAGAAAGCGGCCGAAAAGGTCGAAGCCGACGCAGCGCTGATCGCGCGCGGCTGATCGAACGAATTTAAGGATTTAAAGTGAGCAAGTCTCTGCAAGCCATACGTGGCATGAACGACATCCTGCCCGAACAGACCCCGCTGTGGCGTCATTTCGAGGGCACCGTTGCGCGTCTGCTGGATAACTACGGTTACAAGCAGATTCGCATGCCGATCGTCGAGTTCACCGAGCTGTTCAAACGCTCCATCGGTGAAGTGACCGACATCGTCGAAAAAGAGATGTACACCTTCGAAGACCGTAACGGCGACTCGCTGACCCTGCGCCCTGAAGGCACGGCGGCCTGCGTGCGTGCAGTGCTTGAGCACGGCATCACCGGCGGTGGCCAGGTGCAGAAACTCTGGTACATCGGCCCGATGTTCCGCCACGAGCGTCCGCAGAAAGGTCGCTATCGCCAGTTCCACCAGATCGGTTGCGAAGTTTTCAACCTTGATGGTCCGGACATCGACGCCGAGCTGATCGTGCTGACCTGGCGCCTGTGGGGCGAGCTGGGCATCCGTGACGCGGTCAAGCTCGAGCTCAACAGCCTGGGCACCAGCGCATCTCGCGCTCGTTATCGCGATGCACTGGTCGAATACCTGACGGCACGCCTGGACCAACTGGACGAAGACAGCCAGCGCCGCCTGAAAACCAACCCGCTGCGAGTGCTCGATACCAAGAACGCCGATACCCAGGCGGCGCTGGTCGATGCACCGAAGATGGCCGATTACCTCGATGAAGAATCCCGCGTGCACTTCGAGGGCCTCAAGGCTCGTCTGGACGCTGCCGGCATTCCTTACGTGATCAACCCGAAGCTGGTGCGCGGGCTGGATTACTACAGCAAAACCGTATTCGAATGGGTCACCGACAAACTCGGTGCCCAGGGCACTGTCTGCGCGGGTGGCCGTTACGACGGCCTGGTCGAGCAGATGGGCGGCAAGCCGACGCCGGGCGTTGGTTTCGCCATGGGCATCGAGCGCCTGGTGCTGCTGCTCGAAACCCTGGAGCAGATCCCGGAAGAAATCTCCCGGCAGGTTGATGTCTACCTGTGCGCCTTCGGTGAGGCTGCCGAACTGGCCGCCCTGACACTGAGCGAGCGGGTGCGTGATCAGCTGCCAAACCTGCGCCTGCAGATCAATGCGGGCGCGGGCAGCTTCAAAAGTCAGTTCAAGAAGGCCGACAAGAGCGGTGCGCGGTACGCATTGATCCTCGGTGACGACGAAATGGCCCAGCAAGTGGTAGGTTTCAAACCCCTGCGTGGCCAGGGCGAACAACAAAGCATTGCCTGGGATGCGCTTGCCGCTCACCTGGCCACCTGCGTCGTGCAGGGTTGAAGCTGTCAAACAGCCGATTTAGCGAATAAGGAGTATTGGGGTGTCGAGTACCGAAGAGGAACATCTGGCGGAATTCAAAGACTGGTGGCAGCGTAACGGCAAACCTCTCGTAACCGGCGGTTTGTTGGCACTGGTCATCGTGTTCGGCTGGCAGGCGTTTCACAAGTATCAGAGCAATCAGTCGCAAGGCGCCTCGATGCTTTACCAGCAACTGCTGGAAACCACGCTGACCCCGGACGGCAAGCCTGACGCGGCCCGTGTAGCGGACCTCGCCAACAAGCTCAACAGCGAGTTCGGCGGCACGGCTTACGCCCAATACGGCAGCCTGTTCGTGGCGAAAGTCGCGGTCGACAGCGGCAAGCTGGATGACGCTGCAAGCCAGCTCAAGGTTGTGTCTGACAAACCTGCCAACCCGGCGCTGGGCGAAGTGGCGCGTCAGCGTCTGGCTCAGGTCCTGGCCGCACAGAACAAGGCTGACGAAGCACTGAAATTGCTCGAAGGTGATGCCGATCAGGCATTCCTGGCCACTCGCGAAGAACTCAAGGGTGACCTGCTGGTCCAGTTGGGTCGTACCGATGAAGCCCATGCTGCTTACCAAAAAGCCAAGGCTGCGCTGTCGGATGAAGCGGCGGTCGGTGGCTTACAAATCAAGCTGGACGACCTGGCCAAAGGGGATGCGTGACGTGATCCGTTGGAAACATGCAGCATTGCTGGCTCTGGCCATTCTGGCCGCGGGTTGCAGCAGCAACAGCAAAAAAGAATTGCCGCCGGCCGAGCTGGTCAAGTTCAAGGAAGAAGTGGTCCTGCAAAAGCAGTGGAGCCGTTCGGTCGGTAGCGGCCAGGGCGAGACCTACAACATGCTGGTGCCGGCCATCGATGGCAACACCATCTATGCTGCCGACGTCAAAGGCGTGGTGATGGCGCTGGATCGCATGAACGGCGACGTCAAATGGAAGAAGGATCTCGAGCTGCCTGTGTCCGGCGCCGTTGGCGTGGGTTACGGTCTGGTCATGATCGGCACGCTCAAGGGTGAAGTGGTTGCCCTGGACGCAAGCTCCGGTGAAGAGAAATGGCGCGCTCGCGTGACCAGTGAAGTGCTCGCGCCGCCTGCCAACAACGGTGATGTGGTGGTGGTGCAAACCCAGGACGATCGTCTGATCGGTCTGGACGCTTCCACCGGCAACCAGCGCTGGTTGTATGACAGCACGCCTGCGGTCCTGACTCTGCGCGGCACCAGTGCGCCGATCGTGACCAATCGCCTGGCGATTGCCGGCCTGTCGACCGGTAAGGTCGTGGCGCTGGATATCTCCAACGGCGTGCCGGTCTGGGAACAGCGCATTGCGATTCCACAGGGTCGCTCGGAGCTGGAGCGCGTGGTCGATATCGACGGCGGCCTGCTGCTGTCCGGCGACAAGATTTATGTCGCCAGCTATCAGGGGCGCGTAGCAGCCCTGGACCTGCAAAGCGGTCGTCAGCTCTGGCAGCGTGATGCTTCCAGCTATGCCGGTGTCGCCCAAGGTTTCGGCAGCGTCTACATCAGCCTGTCTTCGGGTACCGTTGAAGGCGTCGACGAGCGTTCGACCACCTCCTTGTGGAGCAACGACTCACTGGCCCGCCGTCAACTGTCGGCACCGGAAGTGTTCTCCAGCTACGTTGCAGTCGGTGACCTGGAAGGTTACCTGCACCTGTTGAGTCAGGTGGACGGTCGTTTCGTCGGCCGTGAACGCATCGACAGCGACGGCCTGCGTGCCCGTCCGCTGGTGATGGGTGACATGATTTACGTGTATGGCAACAGCGGCAAACTGGAAGCCCTGACCATCAAGTAATGGTTTGACTATGCTTGGGGATAGCAATGTTCCCAGGCGGCCTTGTTTTACAAGGCTCGCAGTACATCAAGTGCTGCCCCGAGCACCAGCCGCTGCCTCGCAGCGGCTTTTGTATTTTCTGAAATAACGAAGTGGAGAGCCGCATGGTTCCCGTAATCGCCCTGGTGGGCCGACCGAACGTCGGCAAATCCACCATGTTCAACCGCCTGACCAAAAGCCGCGACGCTATTGTCGGCGACCTTTCCGGTCTGACCCGTGATCGCCAATACGGTGAGGCAAAGTGGCAAGGGCGCTCCTACATCCTGGTCGACACCGGTGGTATTTCCGGTGATGAGCACGGCATGGATGAAAAGATGGCCGAGCAGTCGCTGCTGGCTATTGAAGAAGCCGATGTCGTTCTGTTCCTGGTAGATGCCAAGGTTGGCTTCACCGCCGCCGACCAGATGATTGCCGAGCACTTGCGCAAGCGCAACAAACGCTCCCTGCTGGTGGCCAACAAGATCGACAACATCGATCCTGAAATGGCCCGCGCCGAATTCGCCCCGTTGGGCATGGGCCACGCCATTGGTGTGGCTGGTGCGCAAGGTCGCGGTGTCAACACACTGCTGGAAGCCGCCCTGAGCGAGTTCCCGCGTGACACCGAAGAAGAGGATCTCAACGCTAACGTCGCCGAAGGCGAGGAAGCGATCCGGATTCCGGGTCCGAGCGAAAAGGATGGCATCAAGATCGCCATCATCGGTCGCCCGAACGTCGGCAAGTCGACCCTGGTCAACCGCATGCTTGGTGAAGACCGGGTAATCGTCTATGACCAACCCGGCACCACCCGCGACAGTATCTACATCCCGTTCGAGCGTAACGAAGAGAAGTACACGCTGATCGACACCGCAGGTGTGCGCAAGCGCGGCAAGATCCACGAGGAAGTTGAAAAGTTCTCGGTGGTCAAAACCCTGCAAGCGATCAAAGACGCCAACGTCGTGATCTTCGTGATGGACGCCCGTGAAGGCGTGGTTGACCACGACCTGAACCTGCTGGGCTTTGCCCTGGAAGCCGGTCGTGCCATCGTTATCGCCCTGAACAAGTGGGACGGCATGACGCCGTCCGAGCGTGATTTCGTGAAGATCGAGCTGGAGCGTCGGTTGTTCTTCGTCGACTTCGCCGATATCCACTTCATCTCGGCGCTGCACGGCACTGGCGTGGGCAACCTGTACCAGTCGGTACAGAACTCGTTCAAGTCGGCGATCACTCGCTGGCCGACCAACCGCCTGACCCAGATCCTCGAGGACGCGGTTGGCGAGCACGCGCCACCGATGGTCAACAACCGCCGGATCAAGCTGCGTTATGCCCACTTGGGTGGCGCCAACCCGCCGCTGATCGTGATCCACGGTAACCAGGTCGAGAAGGTTCCGAACTCTTACGTCCGTTACCTGGAAAACACTTACCGTCGCGTCTTGAAGCTGGTCGGTACGCCGATCCGCATCGAGTTCAAAGGTGGCGAGAACCCGTACGAAGGCAACAAGAACACGCTCACCGACCGTCAGGTCAACAAGAAGCGCCGCTTGATGTCGCACCACAAGAAAGCCGACAAGAAGCGCCGCGACAAGCGCTGATTGGTGCGCCGGCCCATCCCCTCGGAATGGGCTCTTGTGGTAGCTGTATTAGAGGAAGGGCGCCGATGGCGCCCTTTTTCGTGTCTGGCGTTTGAGCTATCCTCGGGGGCTCTCCCGTGCCGCCGTTAGAGCCGGGTGTTCAGTAGGGAATCACCGATGATCACCAGCAAGCTGCCGAATATCGGCATCACTATCTTCACCCAAATGTCTCAGCTCGCGGCACAGACCGGCGCGATCAACCTGTCCCAGGGGTTCCCCGATTTCGATGCTCCGCAAGCCTTGTGCGATGCGGTCGGCCGGCACATCGCCAATGGCCATAACCAGTATTCACCGATGACCGGCCTGCCGGCGCTGCGCCAGCAAGTGGCGGCGAAGATCGCTCGCAGCTATGGCGTGAGCGTCAATGCCGACACCGAGGTGACCATCACTCCCGGCGCGACCCAGGCGATCTTCTGCGCCATTGCGGCGGTTATCCACAGCGGTGACGAAGTGATCGTCTTCGATCCGGCCTACGACAGTTATGAGCCTTCGGTGGCGCTGGCCGGCGGTCGTTGCGTGCATGTGCCGCTGGGCGGGAAGGATTTCGCCATCGACTTCCAGAAGCTCGCCGACGCGCTGAGCCCGCGTACGCGAATGATCATCCTCAACTCGCCACATAACCCGAGTGGTGCGCTGATCTCGCGTGCCGAGCTGGATCAGTTGGCAGCGTTGATTCGCGACCGCGATATCTACCTGATCAGTGACGAGGTGTATGAACACCTGGTGTTTGACGGCGTAGCGCATGCCAGCGTTTTGGCCCATGAAGAGCTGTACCGGCGGGCCTTCGTGGTCAGTTCCTTCGGCAAGACCTACCACGTCACTGGCTGGAAGACCGGCTACGTGGTCGCGCCACCGGCGCTCACCGAAGAACTGCGCAAGGTGCATCAATACGTCAGTTTCTGCGGTGTGACCCCGTTGC
The DNA here is from genome assembly GCF_056397385.1 of Pseudomonas sp. 05N36. NCBI lineage: Bacteria > Pseudomonadati > Pseudomonadota > Gammaproteobacteria > Pseudomonadales > Pseudomonadaceae > Pseudomonas > Pseudomonas sp. 05N36. Next base: position 79,713 of record NZ_JBFTNH010000006.1, read on the forward strand.
AGTACGCACTGGCCGACTTCATGGCCGAGCACCCGGAGCATGTCGAAGAGTTGCCGGGTTTCTATCAGGCCAAGCGTGATCTGTTCTGTGATTTGCTGGCGCCTTCGCGGTTCAGCTTTACCAAGGCCACCGGGACCTATTTCCAGTTGGTCGACTATTCGCAGATCCGCCCGGACCTGAACGATGTCGAGATGGCCAAGTGGATGACGCGCGAGCATGGCGTGGCGGCGATCCCGATTTCGGTGTTCTACCAGAACCCGCTGCCAGAACAGCGTCTGGTGCGCCTGTGTTTTGCCAAGCGTGAGGAGACGCTGCGTCAGGCAGCGGAGAAACTATGCGCGATCTGACCGCTTTGCCCAATCTGAACGTTGCGTTGATCCAGACCACATTGGCGTGGCATGACCGCAAGGCCAATCTCGAGCATTTCGAACAGTTGCTGGAGCAGGCGCGGGGCGCCGACCTGATCATCCTGCCGGAGATGTTCACCACCGGTTTCTCGATGGAGTCGCAAAACCTCGCTGAAGTGGAAAACGGCCCGACCAGTAAATGGCTGCGAGCGCAAGCCGCCAAACTTGATGCGGTGATTACCGGCAGCGTGATTGTCCAGGCCGCCGATGGCAGCCATCGCAATCGGCTGTTGTGGGCGCGGCCGGACGGTGAGGTCTTGCATTACGACAAGCGTCACCTGTTTCGCATGGCCGGCGAGCACAAGCATTACACCGCCGGCGAGCGTCAGGTGCAGTTCGAGCTCAAGGGCTGGCGGGTGCGTCCGCTGATTTGCTATGACTTGCGTTTCCCGGTGTGGAGCCGCGATGCGCAAGACACCGACCTGCTGCTGTACACCGCCAACTGGCCGGGTGCACGGCGTCAGCACTGGAACCGTTTGCTGCCGGCGCGGGCCATCGAGAACCTCTGCTATGTCGCGGCGGTGAACCGGATTGGCACCGACGGCAAGGGTTTTGCGTATACCGGTGATAGCCAGGTACTGGATTTCCAGGGCGAGACGCTGCTGGGTGTCGGTGAGGCCGATGGAGTGTTTCAGGTCGTGCTGAGCGCTGCGGAGCTGGCGGCGTATCGCACACGGTTCCCGGCGAATCTGGATGCCGATACCTTCGAACTGACTTGAGATTTTCGCTGCCTTCTAGGCCCTCATCGCGAGCAGGCTCGCTCCCACATTGGATTTGTACAGGTCCAACAATCAGCACATAACCCTGTGGGAGCGAGCCTGCTCGCGATGGGGCCATCACAGGTAACACAAAGCTTGCAGGCACAAAAAAGGCCCCGAGGTTGTCACCTCGGGGCCTTTTGCGTTTCAGCGGACGGCTTACGCCGCTTTCGCTTCCGGCTGGCTCAGGGAGCGGTTCAGCGCGCTGAACAGGGCCTTGAAGCTGGCGGTGGTGATGTTTTCATCGATGCCCACGCCATGCACTGCACGCTCGCCGTTCACGCGCAGTTCAATGTAGGCCGCAGCCTTGGCATTGGTGCCTGCGCCAATGGCGTGTTCGTTGTAGTCCATGATCTCCACGGGAATCGGCAGACCGGCCACCAATGCTTCCAGGGCGCCGTTGCCCTTGCCGCGCCAGTGCAGGTTGGTTTCGCCCTGGCCTTTGCTGGAGACTTCGACTTCGACGGCGCTGTGACCGTTTTCTTCCTGCAAGCGATGGCTGACCAGCGCGTACGGCGTGTTGGCCTGCAAGTACTCGCTGTGCAGCAGCGCGTGGATCTGCTGGGCAGTCATCTCGAGGCCCAGGCGATCGGTTTCGCGTTGTACCACCTGGCTGAACTCGATCTGCATGCGGCGCGGCAAGTTGATGCCGTATTCCTGTTCCAGCAGGTAAGCGATACCGCCCTTGCCGGACTGGCTGTTGACGCGAATCACCGCCTCGTAGCTGCGGCCGATGTCGGCCGGGTCGATCGGCAAGTACGGCACTTCCCACAGGGCATCCGGTTTCTGCTGGGCGAAGCCCTTGCGGATGGCGTCCTGGTGCGAGCCGGAGAACGCGGTGTGAACCAGGTCGCCGACGTACGGGTGACGCGGGTGCACCGGAATCTGGTTGCACTCTTCAACGACTTTGCGCACGCCGTCGATGTCGGAGAAATCCAGCTCAGGGTCAACGCCCTGGGTGTAGAGGTTCAAGGCCACGGTGACCAGGTCAACGTTACCGGTACGCTCGCCGTTGCCGAACAGGCAGCCTTCGACACGGTCGGCGCCCGCCATCAGGCCCAGTTCGGTGGCCGCAACGCCAGTGCCACGGTCGTTGTGGGTGTGCAGGCTGATGATCACGCTGTCACGACGGTTGATGTGACGGCCGAACCACTCGATCTGGTCAGCGTAGATGTTCGGTGTAGCGCATTCGACGGTAGCCGGCAGGTTGAGGATGACCTTGTGCTCAGGCGTCGGGTTCCAGACCTCGATCACCGCGTCGCAGACTTCCTTGGCGAACTCCAGCTCAGTGGCGCTGAACGTCTCTGGCGAGTATTCGAAGGTCCACTCGGTTTCCGGCTGCTTGGCGGCATATTTGACGAACAGCTTGGCAGCGTTCACGGCGATGGCCTTGATCCCGTCCTTGTCCTGATTGAAGACAATCCGGCGGAAGGAAGGGCAGGTCGCGTTGTAGAGGTGAACGATGGCTTTTTTCGCGCCACGAAGGGATTCGAAAGTCCGCTCGATCAGGTCTTCACGGCCCTGGGTCAGCACCTGGATGGTGGTGTCGTCCGGGATGTGGCCGCCTTCGATCAGGGTGCGCACGAAGTCGAAGTCGGTTTGCGAGGCGGCCGGGAAAGAGGCTTCGATTTCTTTCACGCCGACGGCGACCAGGGTTTTCCAGAAGCGCAGCTTTTTCACCGCGTCCATTGGCTCGATCAGCGACTGGTTACCATCGCGCAAGTCGGAGCTGCACCAGATCGGCGCGGCAGTGATGGTCTTCGACGGCCAGGTGCGATCCGGAATGTCGATTGTCGGGAAGGCGCGGTATTTCGAAGACGGGTCTTTGAGCATGCTCATCGGAAAATCCTTATTGTGTGGGCCGAAAAAAGGCGGCCTGCCGGTGGATCAAAAAAACGTTGGATAAAACGTGGGACGAGGCACCGCGATTCAGCCCGGCAGTCGTGCGCTGACGAGGCACAGGCTGCGGTGCTGGCGGAGCTGAATGAGGGTGTGAGAAGTTTTCATGTCTTCAACCCTAACCGCGAGGGTGAAAGATGGCAAGCAGTCGAAAAACTTTGAGATAAATACCCGAAAAGTCTTTTTTATCGAGATTTTATTGCTGTGTGTGGCTGCAATTGTTGTGATGTTTGCGTGAGGGTTGGGCTAAGCGCAATTGAAGATTCAGGCAGCGGGAAGTTCTTCGGTGCCTGTGAAATTGTCATCGCGAGCAGGCTCGCTCCCACCAGTGGATTTGGGGGGTTCACCAGATCTGTGGTCACACCGATACCCTGTGGGAGCGAGCCTGCTCGCGATGAGGCCAGTGGCTTCAGCGAGTATTCAAGGCTGGAACGCGCCGATGAAAATCGCCGGGTCTACGCGCGCGTCATTCAGGCTGACGTTCCAGTGCATGTGCGGTCCGGTCGCACGCCCGGTGGAGCCGACTTTGCCGACCACGCCGCCGCGTGCCAGTTGCTGGCCGACTTTCACGTCGATTTTCGACATGTGGCAGAACATGCTGATGAAGCCCTGGCCGTGGTCGACGAATACCGTGTTGCCGTTAAAGAAGTAGTTGCCGATCAGGATCACCTTGCCGGCCGCCGGGGTCTTGATCGGCGTACCGGCCGGCACCGCGAAGTCCAGGCCCGCGTGGGGGTTGCGCTCTTCGCCGTTGAAGAACCGGCGCACCCCGAACTTGCTCGACAGCGGGCCATTGACCGGCTTGTCCAGCAGCAGGTTGCTCGGCGTCACCGGGCTGAAACTGCGGTAGGCGCGGACCTGTTCGTCCAGTTCCGCGTCGATGCGTTTCAGGTCGTCCGGGTTCGGATTGACCTGGCGCTGGTTCTTCAAAGTGATGTGCTGTTCCGGGTATTTCTTGTTGCCGACCATGAAACTCAGGTTACGGCCACCGCTACTGAGCTGCTGGTTGCCGGGTTTGACGGTCAGCGGCACGCCGACAATCGCCAGCCAGTTGTTCTGTTCCTTGACCACCAGCACCGGTTTGCCTTGGTAGCTGGCCTTGGGCGCCTGAGCCGAAGCGCCCAGGTCGACCACCGCTACACCGCCGGGCACCGGTTTGTTCAGCAGGCGGGTGATGTAGCTGTCGGCATGGGCGTTGAAGGTCAGGCAAAGCAACAACAGCGGTGCAAGAAAACGCGGCATGGATCAATCCAGTAAAGAAAGGGTGACGGGCGTCAGGTGGTTGTCTTCAACCCGGACCTGCAATTGGCCTTCGCCGAGTATGGCTTTCAGGCGTTGGCCGTTCTGGGTCTGTGCGGCGCTGCGGATCGCGTTGCCGCGCTCATCGAGCAAAATGCTGTAACCACGACCCAATGTCGCCAGCGGGCTGACCACGTGCAGGGTTTGCATCTGGGTTTGCAGTTGCAGGCGACGGGCCTTGAGACCCTCGCGCATCGAGCGCGGCAGGCGCTCGGCGAGGCTGTCGAGGCGCTGGCGCAGCAGCGCCAGTTGCCGTCCCGGATGTTGCCCGGCGAGGCGGGTCTCCAGGCGAATCAGTCGTTCGCGACGGGTATTGAGACTGCGCTCGAAAGCCCGGCGCAGGCGCATGTCCAGGTCGTCCAGGCGTTGCGCTTGCTGGCGCAGGCGTTCGCCGGGATGACGCAAGCGACGCGATATACCTTCCAGGCGCAGACGATCGCGCATCAAGCGGTCGCGGATGCGCATCACCAGACGCCGATGCAAGCTTTCGACCCGACGCACCAGGTCGCTGGAATCCGGAGCCAACAGTTCGGCTGCGGCGGAAGGCGTCGGTGCACGGACGTCGGCCACGAAGTCGCTGATCGACACATCGGTTTCATGACCGACGGCGCTGACAATCGGGGTGACGCAGGCATCTATCGCACGGGCCACGGCTTCTTCGTTGAAGCACCAGAGGTCTTCCAGCGAACCGCCGCCACGCGCGAGGATCAGCGCATCGAAACCGCGGGCGTCAGCCAGTTTCAGTGCGCGGACAATCTGCGCGGTGGCTTCGCGGCCTTGCACGGCGGTGGGAATCAGGGTCAGCACCACTTGCGGCGCACGGCGACGGAAGACGCTGATGATGTCGCGAATCACCGCGCCGGTCGGCGAACTGATGATGCCGATGCGTTGCGGGTGTGCCGGCAGCGGCACTTTGCGTTCGGCACTGAACAGGCCTTCGGCGCTGAGTTTTTCCTTCAGTGCATCGAACGCCAGGCGCAGCGCACCGTCACCGGCAGGTTCCACGGTGTCGAGAATCAGCTGATAGTCGCCACGCCCTTCAAACAGCGAAACCTTGCCCCGGACCTTGACCGCCAGGCCATCCTTCAACGCCTGGCGAACCCGCGCAGCGTTCTGCCGGAACAGCGCGCAACGCACTTGGGCGCCACTGTCCTTTAGGGTGAAATAGATGTGGCCGGATGCCGGGCGGGCGAGGTTGGAGATTTCGCCTTCGACCCAGATGTTGCTGAACACGTCTTCAAGCAACACCCGCGCGCGGCCGTTGAGCTGGCTGACCGTCAGGACTTCTCGGTCCAGGCCGAGTCTTGCAAAGGGATCTTTAATCATGGGGCGCAGTTTAAAGGCATTCGGCGATCAATCTCCATGGCCGATTACCTTCTTGCTGAAGTGAGCGCTGCGCGCTCCCACAGGGACTGCCGGCTAAAACCATCACAGTGATAAAAAGGAAGTTGCATTGCTGGAATTACTGAATCATTGGGCCTTCGGCGCAACGGACTGGCTGGTGATCGGGCTGGGTATCAGCCTGGCGTACATCGTCTTTGGCGTCGCTGGTTTCGGTACGGCGCTGGTGGCCGGGCCGATCCTGATTCTGTTCATGCCATTGTCGAAGATCGTGCCGCTACTGGTGCTGCTCGATTTCATCGCGGCATTCGGCAATCTGCTGCCGTCGCGGCGCGATGTCGCCAGGCCCGAGTTGTTGCGCTTGCTGCCGTGCATGGCGGTGGGGTGTACGTTGGGAGTGATCTTCCTGCTGAACCTCAAATCGAACCTGTTGCTGCTATTGATGGGGCTGTTTATCAGCGCGTATGCGATTTACAGCTTGTGGGTGAAAGCCCGGCCGACGCAGTTGGCTGCCGCGTGGGCGATCCCGATGGGCACGGTGGGCGGAATGTTCGGGGCGTTGTTTGGCAGTGGCGGCTTTTTATATGCCATCTATCTGAACAGCCGCTTGCCCAAGGATGAGGCCCGCGCCACGCAAAGTGCGTTGATCAGTTGCAGTACGGTGGTGCGCTTGAGCCTGTTCGCGATCGCCGGGGTCTATGCCGAGCTACCCTTGTTGGTACTGGCGGTATGTTTGTTGCCGGCAATGGCGCTGGGGCTGTGGACCGGTCGACGGTTGACCATGAGGTTGTCCCGCGAGGCTTTTGTGCGGCTGGTGACCTGGCTGGTGCTGGCCAGTGGCATTGCCTTGATCGTCAGGTATCTGAACACTTGACCTGAGCCTGTCAGGGATTAAGCTGCCGACCGCCAAATCCTGTGGGAGCGAGCCTGCTCGCGAATAGGCCATCACAATCAATATCGAGGTTGCCTGATCTGCTGCCATCGCGAGCAGGCTCGCTCCCACAGGGATAATCTTCAGTGTTTGCAACAGGGCTGCACCCATGAACTCGCAAAGCATCCTCGTCCCGAAAATCTCCACACTGCCGGTGCACGAACCTCGGGCGCGGGCGATTGTGCGGTGGCTGGTGCGCAAGAACATCATTGAAGAACAGCTCACCACCTGCGGTCGTACCGGCAATCGCATGGCCCACGCCATCGCACCGGGCGCGCGGGCGGTGGTGTTGCATCCCGAAGCGCTGCCATTCGGCGAGCCGATCAATGGGCTGGAAATCATCACCAAGCGCTGCATCTATACACCGGCCAAGGGCTTTCTCGAAGAAGCCGGTTGTGCCGAATGCCGCAAGGAGATCGGCGAAGCGCTGTTCGAAAGCCTGGAAGACTGGATGCCAGGGCGCACCGACAACTTCATCTGCCCGGAATGCGGGCATGAAGACGACATCAACGGCTTTCTGTTCCTGCAGGAGTGCGGCTTCTCGAACCTGGGCTTTATCTTCAATAACTGGGCCGAGGCCGGGTTCAAGCAGAGCTTCATCGACGAGTTCGCCGAATGGCTCGACCTGCCGGTGAGTTGGGTGAAAGTGGAACTGTAAGGCGCCGCCGTCCCTGTAGCAGTTGCCGCAGGCGACGTTCGGCCGCGAAGCGGGCGCTACTCGATCATCCCGTTTTTCCTGTTGAATCGCGTTATGCGGATTTACGGCTGCTTCGCAACCGAACGTCGCCTTCGGCAACTGCTACAGGGACTGCGTCTGGCCAAAATAAGCCCATCCGATAATAGGCTGAGTTTTACATTGAGCCGGCGGGGGTGTCTGAGTATAATGGCGCGCTTCCATTTTCCCGCTCGGGAGCCCCCGCGATGCTGCGTATCAGCCAAGAAGCTCTGACCTTCGACGACATTCTTTTAGTGCCCGGTTATTCCGAGGTGCTTCCTAACGAAGTCAGTCTCAARACCCGCCTTACCCGTGGCATCGAGCTGAATATTCCACTGGTTTCCGCCGCCATGGACACCGTCACTGAGGCCCGTCTGGCAATCGCCATGGCTCAGGAAGGTGGCATCGGCATCATCCACAAGAACATGACCATCGAGCAGCAAGCTGCCGAAGTGCGCAAGGTCAAGCGGTACGAGGCCGGCGTGGTCAAGGACCCGATCACCATCGAGGCTGATGCCACGGTGCGTGAGCTGTTCGAACTGACCCGCATGCACAACATCTCCGGCGTTCCGGTACTGCACGATGGCGACCTGGTCGGTATCGTCACTTCCCGTGACGTGCGCTTCGAGAACCGTCTGGACGCCACTGTCCGTGAAGTGATGACGCCTAAAGAGCGTCTGGTCACGGTCAAGGAAGGCGCCAACAAGAACGACGTTCGCGAGTTGTTGCACAAGCACCGTATCGAGCGCGTGCTGATCGTCGACGATAAATTTGCCCTCAAAGGCATGATGACCGTCAACGACATCGAAAAAGCCAAGGCCTACCCACTGGCCAGCAAGGACGACCAGGGTCGTCTGCGCGTAGGCGCTGCGGTCGGTACCGGTAAAGACACCGGCGATCGCGTCGCGGCACTGGTTGCTGCCGGTGTTGACGTGGTGGTGGTCGACACTGCCCACGGTCACTCCAAAGGCGTGATCGACCGTGTTCGCTGGGTCAAGCAGAATTTCCCTGAAGTCCAGGTGATCGGCGGCAACATTGCCACCGGCGCTGCTGCCAAGGCGCTGGCCGAAGCGGGCGCGGACGCGGTCAAGGTCGGTATCGGCCCTGGCTCGATCTGCACCACCCGTATCGTTGCCGGTGTCGGCGTGCCGCAAATCAGCGCCATCGCCAACGTCGCCGCTGCCCTTGAAGGCACCGGCGTTCCGTTGATCGCCGATGGCGGTATCCGTTTCTCCGGTGACCTGTCCAAGGCCATCGTTGCCGGTGCCTCCTGCGTGATGATGGGCTCGATGTTCGCCGGTACTGAAGAAGCGCCGGGCGAGATCGAACTGTTCCAGGGCCGTTCGTACAAGGCTTACCGTGGCATGGGTTCGCTGGGCGCCATGTCCCAGGCTCAAGGTTCTTCCGACCGTTACTTCCAGGACTCCTCGGCAGGCGCCGAGAAGCTGGTTCCGGAAGGTATCGAAGGGCGTGTTCCGTACAAGGGCACCCTGAGCGCCATCATCCATCAACTGATGGGCGGCCTGCGTTCCTCGATGGGTTACACCGGCAGTGCCGACATCGAAGAAATGCGCACCAAGCCAGAGTTCGTGCGCATCACCGGCGCTGGCATGGCCGAGTCGCACGTCCACGACGTACAGATCACTAAAGAAGCGCCAAACTACCGCGTAGGTTGAGCCTTCAAGCAAATCGTTAAGCAACCGGGGCTGTTCTATTCAGCCCCGAGTTGTTTCTGAATCACGACTGTTTTTGAATTACTTAGACGAGACTGAATCATGGCCCTCGACATTCACGCTCACCGCATCCTGATCCTCGACTTCGGTTCCCAGTACACCCAGCTGATCGCCCGTCGCGTGCGTGAAATCGGTGTTTACTGCGAACTGCACCCGTTCGACATGGATGAAGACGCGATTCGCGAATTCGCTCCAAAAGGCGTCATTCTCGCCGGCGGCCCCGAGTCCGTGCACGTCGCTGACAGTCCGCGCTGCCCGCAAGCCGTATTTGACCTGGGCGTCCCGGTCTTCGGTATCTGCTACGGCATGCAGACCATGGCCGAGCAACTGGGCGGCAAGGTTGAAGGTTCCGAGCTGCGTGAGTTCGGTTACGCCCGTGTCGACGTCGTCGGCAAGAGCCGTCTGCTGGACGGCATCGAAGACCACATCGACGCTGATGGCCTGTTCGGTCTCGACGTATGGATGAGCCACGGTGACAAGGTCACCAAGATGCCAGAGGATTTCCACATCCTGGCCAGCACTCCGAGCTGCCCGATTGCCGGTATGTTCAACGATGCTCGCGGCTACTACGGCGTGCAGTTCCACCCGGAAGTGACCCACACCAAGCAGGGCGGTCGCATCCTCTCGCGCTTCATCCTCGACATCTGCGGCTGCGAAGCCCTGTGGACGCCTTCGAAGATTGCTGAAGACGCCATCGCCAACATCCGCGCCCAGGTCGGCACCGACAACGTACTGCTCGGCCTGTCCGGCGGCGTTGACTCCTCGGTGGTTGCCGCACTGCTGCACAAAGCCATTGGCGACCAACTGACCTGCGTCTTCGTCGACAACGGCCTGCTGCGTCTGCACGAAGGCGAGCAAGTGATGGCCATGTTCGCCGAGAACATGGGCGTCAAGGTGATCCGTGCCAACGCCGAAGACCAGTTCCTCGGTAACCTGGCAGGCGAAAGCGACCCAGAGAAGAAGCGCAAGATCATCGGCCGTACCTTCATCGACGTGTTCGATGCCGAATCCTGCAAGCTCGACAACATCAAGTACCTGGCCCAAGGCACCATCTACCCGGACGTGATCGAGTCGGCTGGCGCGAAAAGCGGCAAGGCACACGTGATCAAGTCGCACCACAACGTGGGTGGCCTGCCGGAAGAAATGAACCTCAAGCTGGTTGAACCGCTGCGCGAGCTGTTCAAGGACGAAGTCCGTCGTCTGGGCCTGGAACTCGGCCTGCCGTACGACATGGTCTACCGTCACCCGTTCCCGGGCCCGGGCCTGGGCGTGCGGATCCTTGGCGAAGTGAAGAAGGAATACGCCGACCTGCTGCGTCGCGCCGACCACATCTTCATCGAAGAACTGCGTAAAGCCGACTGGTACCACAAGGTCAGCCAGGCATTCGTGGTGTTCCAGCCGGTGAAATCGGTAGGCGTGGTGGGTGATGGCCGTCGTTACGCCTGGGTTGTCGCCCTGCGTGCAGTAGAAACCATCGACTTCATGACCGCGCGTTGGGCTCACCTGCCTTACGAGCTGCTGGAAACCGTCAGCGGCCGGATCATCAATGAAATCGAAGGCATCTCCCGCGTTACTTACGACGTGTCGAGCAAGCCGCCAGCGACGATCGAGTGGGAATGATCCCGATCTGACTGATCGTCCGTAATAACCGAAAGGCCCCGTGAATGTGAATTCACGGGGCCTTTTGCGTATCGCGTTACGGTGTTTTCCTACGCTGGCAAGCGTCCTTCGAGCTTCATGCCCATGCGGGTGAGTGCGTGCGAAAGATCGACCAGGCTGGGGTAAGGTTTTTGATGGACGTCGATCCAGGCGGGGCGATTGACCAGGTATTGCCCATTGGCCGTTCGTTCAACCAGGGTTTCTATGATCAGATTGGTTCTGCTGCGATGGATCAATGTCCAGGTTCCATCAGTTTCCTTGAAGGTGAACATTCCCTGGCGGAACAGGAGGCGAGCGATTTCGTCCGGCGTTCGTTGCAGCATCGGCGTCGGCACTTGCAGGTTGATATCGGCATACAAGGTGTCGAACTCTCCATGAAAGTTGACCGGTGGTGGGCTGGCATTGCGACCCACCTCGATGCCGTGGTCTATCTCTATCTGCAGGCTGCGTTCTGGAAGCACCTCCTCAATACGCAAACCGACACCGCCGTTCATTTCACTGATGCCGGCAATGCCTCTAAAGGTATTGGTGTTTTCCTGGCCCGTCAGGACCACCCATTTACCTGAGCTGCCAAGCGCTTCATTGGCACGCATGATCGTGGTGGTGAGGTAGTTTTTAATGGATTGTTCCTGAACGTCAATCAAGGGCGATGCTGGATAGCGGTAGCTTGCCAGGCAGTCGGTCGCCTGGATCCGGATACCGTTCTCGCGAGCCACCTTGACGACCTCGAGTGGGGTGAACTGCCCGGCGGGATCGCTTTGGAGCTGTTTCAGATACTTTTCGAGCATGCCTTCCATTTTTGCGCTTCTGAGGAAGGTATTCAGGTCGAATTGATTGAAGTCGTTGAGCAGGCGATGCATGTAGATCGTCTTGACGCCTTGCCTGGCCAACGTCTGCATGTTCTCGATCAGGAACCGCATGCTGGCAATTCGATCCTGGCTTTCTCCAATCACCAACCCCGGTGAAGCATCGAAGATGTTCTGAATGAGTTCCGGGACAGTCATGGACGGCGTGATGACGGGCTGTACCGGACGTGCCGGTAATGAGGCAAAGAAGTTTTCTTTGGAAAAGAGGGCGCGAGTATCTTTCAACAGGGCGGCGCGATGTCCTGCGACGAACTCTTCATAGGCTGTCAGCCCTTGTATGCGTCCGTTGGGAAGGTTGATTATTTTTACGTGGGTTTCTTTTTTGCCTAACGCCAGGGCGTTGAGCGACCGCCCAGTGGCGGTATCGTACTTCGTCGAGGGCACACTAAATGCTTCCGGTGGCCGGACATGGTCGGGAAACCGGGAAGGTCCCGCAACAGCGGCGAGGTCGTCTTTGCCGCCACCCTTTAAACCGGGTTTCGATGTCAGCTCCCACTCGCCCTCGGCATTCAAGCGCACGGGTATCGATCCCGTGGACGCGTATGGGTTTGCCGGGTCGATGATGGCCCAGGTGCCACCGCCATTGATGTCGGCTTCGTAGCGCACGTAATAGGCTGCGTCGTTCATCATGATCGCAGTCGAGGGGGGGGAGTTGAGCGAGTAGATGCCCTGGAACTTGCCGCTGGTGGCAAGCGGCGCCTCACTTTCCAGAATCTCGTTACTTTGCCAGTGCTCCGGTACTTCAAGGTGCTGTGCCGGCTCCGGCTTCAGCGGGATGAACTCTTGAATTTGAGTAACTGCGGCCTCTGAACCGTCGGATACCTCCGGTCCTTGCGCACCGATCGGTTCAGCAGGATTGGTGGTCTCCCGCAGCCTGGCCATTTCGGCGGCTTCGGCGGCCTCGGCCGAAGCGCCGACCTCCTCCAGAACATCGACCTCCTTGAGCAGCGGCAGGTTGAACAGAAGGTTGATGCCAGCCAGCACGGCGCCTTTTACGCCTTCCTTGCGCTGGGCCACGGTTTTGCCGTTGACGGCCTTGTCGATGTTCAAGCCCATGGACGCGATGCTGGCTCCAATTACCGGCAGTGCAATCGGCCAGCCGAGCAGCGCCAGCGGCCCGAAGACGTGCAGGCCGGCGCTCAGGTAGCCCAGCCACATGCCTTTACGCAGTTGTCCGTTGGTCACCAGGGACAGATCGGCCTCTTGCGACATTGCGCTCTGCACATTACGGCTCAGCCAGGAAAACGCGTCGCCGCTGACGGTGATGTTTTTTTGATTGATCAGATGGTGATCGTATTTGCCCCACGTACCCACCAACTGGTTCATCAGGGGCGTGATGTTGTCGTGGATCTCCTGGCGCACCGACAGCGGGAAATGCGTCATGAATTCGGCATAGCGCGTGTCATCGTTCATTTGCAGCAGGATCCACCAATGCATGTCCGTCAGCGTCGGGTGCACGTGGAACGCATCAGTGGCGCCGGGAACATAGGTGATTTGCCGTCCGCTACCGTCATCGATACGCAGGATATCGGTGGCGACATGCCCGGCTACATCCAGGGCGCATACCCGCAGATTAGCGGGTGCTGAGGTTTGCGCTCGCAAGTTCTCCAGGGTGAGCGGCCAGTTTTTGTCTGCGGCGACGGCCCGGATAACGGTCTGAAACTCTTCCTCCTGCAGCGTACCGTTTTCCCGTGCCTCGACGGCTTTACTCAGGTAGTTGCATTTCGCCAGGGTCCGGTAGTCATCAAAATGCACGCTCCAGTAGGCATTCAGCTTGGCCAGATACCGATCGCTGAAGGTCTCGTGCCAGAAGTCCTTGAGCACGGCGCTGGGGTACATCCGCACTTCGTTGGTTTCGTTGTAAATGCTGGCGGTTGCATCGGCGGTGTAAAACCCGCCGTAACAGTCCAGCTGATCGAAGTAATCCTGATCGGTGACGTAATACCGATGAATGACCAGTTGCGTCAGGGTCATTGACTGAGTGGGTTTAGGGTAGTGCTCCCAACCCAGGAAGGTCTTGGTGCTGCTGGCCGTGACATTGCCAAAACGATGCCACCAGACCTGATCGGGGTCCAGGCCGGTAATGCCGTGTTTTTTCAGGATTTCGGTGGCCATCCCATGGGCTTCTTCGTGCAAGTCGGGACAGGCAGTCACGATGACGGGCGCGATGGCCAGCAGGTGTTGTTTGTCTGTGTTATCGGGCAGCGTTTCACGTGTTTGATCGGTAGGCATGTTCTCGCTCCTTGAGAAATGGGCTGAGAGGATTGCTCATTTGCTCAAGGGAAGTGCACTACATAGTTATGCTCAAACACGATTCCGGAAGGTGTAGGGTCAGCGCCGCGCCACATCAGAAAAGTAGAACTTGTCCAGGGTATGCCGCGATTCGGTGTATTCGAACTGGCGGCCATCCTGCAAAAAGGTCTGGTTGCTGACCACGATCACATGGCTCTGGCCGTCGAGGTCCAGGTGCTGCTGGTCGTCCTTGCTGCGGGGCACCGCTTCGATGGTGCGTTGGGCGTAGGCGATTTGCAGTTGCAGGGTCTGCTCGATGAAGGCGTAGATCGAGTGCTCGGCGATCTCGCGGTTCAGCCCCGGAATCAGGTCGGCGACGAAGTGGTTGATGTCGAGGATCACCCGCTTGCCGTCGATTCGACGCACGCGCTTGATCCGCGTGATCAGGCTGCCTTCTTCAGCTTTCAGGTGTTCGAGCAGGGCGCCTTGCAGGGGAATCTGCTCGAACTCCACGACCTCGGTGCTGACGTCGTTGCCCAGCCTTGGGTAGGTCTCCTGAAAACTGACGATGCCGCCGAGCTGGAATTCGATCGGGTTGGTCGACAGTACGAAGGTGCCTTTACCGTGGACTTTCTGGGCGAAGCCGCGTTCCTGAAGCAGTTCGATAGCCTTGCGCACGGTGCCGCGGCTGGCCTGGTAGCTGTCCATCAATTCGGTTTCGGAAGGCAGCCGCGCGCCGCGTTCCAGACGTTCGGTGGTGATGCTGGCAAGCAGATCGCTGTAGATCTGGTTGTATTTGCTCATAGGGATGGCTGCGTTGTGCTCAAGGCAGGAACCTTAAGGGCAGAGGTGGGGTTTGTCCATTTAGCGTTGAAATCCTCACCTGTGGGAAATAGAGCCACTGGTCGGCTTGTGGGTAAACAAATTGAAACTCGTCTGTACGAGTTGTTGCATTAACTCGTACAGACGAGTACTTTTCGCTTCGGCATGCTGCCAACAACAAAAAAACACAGTGGATGAAAAAGCATGAGCCACGATTACCCGACTATCGCCAGCGAGCTGCTTCATAGCCTCGGTGGTGCTGACAACCTTGAACAGGCCGCGCATTGCGTCACGCGTCTGCGCCTGGCCCTCAAAGACCCGCAGCGGGTCGACAGCGCGACGCTGAACCAGATCGACCTGGTCAAAGGCTCGTTTTTCACCGGCGGCCTGTTTCAGGTGGTCATCGGTCCCGGCGAGGTCGAGAAGGTCTACGCCGCGCTACGCCAACAGACCGGCCTTGCCGCGTCGACCATCGCCGATGTGAAGCAAAAGGGCGCCGACAAGACCAATGCCATGCAGCGTCTGGTGCGGGTGTTCTCCGATGTGTTCATGCCAATCCTGCCGGCGCTGATCATTGCCGGCCTGCTGATGGGCGTGAACAACCTGATCGGCGCCAAAGGCATGTTCATCGAAGGCAAGACCCTGCTTGAGGCCTACCCGACGCTGGACGGTGTCTGGAGCCTGATCAATCTGATGGCCAACACCTCGTTCGTGTTCCTCCCGGCGCTGGTTGGCTGGTCGGCGGCCAAGCGTTTTGGCGGCAGTGAAATCCTCGGCATCGTGCTCGGCCTGATGCTGGTTCACCCGGACCTGCTCAACGCCTGGAACTACGGCAAGGCGGTGGCCGGGCTGGACGGCCAGAGCCTGCCGTACTTCGATATTTTCGGTTGGTTCAAGATCGAGAAGGTTGGCTACCAGGGCCAGATCCTGCCGATCCTGATGGCCGCCTACGTCATGAGCGTCATTGAAAAATGGCTGCGGGCACGGGTGCCGAATGCCATTCAACTGTTGGTGGTGCCGATTACCACCATCGTCGTGACCGGGGTGTTGGCGCTGGCCGTGATCGGTCCGGTGACCCGGCACCTGGGGATTCTGATTACCGAAGGCGTGGTGACCTTGTTCGACCTGGCGCCGATGGTTGGCGGGGCGATTTTCGGTCTGCTCTATGCGCCGTTGGTGATCACTGGCATGCACCACATGTTTCTCGCGGTGGACCTGCAGTTGATCTCGACCCAGGGCGGCACGTTCATCTGGCCGATGATCGTCATGTCCAACCTCGCTCAGGGCAGCGCGGCACTCGGGGTGTTCTACATGACCCGCAGCGCGCGGGACAAAAGCATGGCCTCGACCTCGGCGATTTCCGCCTATTTCGGCATCACTGAACCGGCGATGTTCGGCGTTAACCTGCGCTACAAGTTTCCGTTCTACGCCGCACTGACCGGCTCGGCGCTGGGCTGCATGTTCCTGTCGCTGAACAAGGTTCAGGCCTCGGCGATCGGTGTCGGCGGCTTGCCCGGTTTTATCTCGATCATCCCGCAGTTCATTCCGATGTTCATTGTCGGGATGGTCATCGCCATGGTCGTGCCGTTTGTTTTGACCTGTGGCATGAGCATGAAAATCGTTCGAGCGGGATATCGAGTGGCTTAACAGGCTGAGCACACCTGTGGCGAGGGAGCTTGCTCCCGTTCGGCTGCGAAGCAGTCGTAAAACCGGCGGATGCGGTGTGCTTGGCTAAATGCATTTACACGTTTTTGGGGCCGCTTCGCGGCCCAGCGGGAGCAAGCTCCCTCGCCACAAAAGAACAATGCTCAGCGCATAAATTCATTGAAGGAATCCGCCATGCAAGACTGGCAGCGTTCGGTGATCTACCAGATCTACCCGAAGAGTTTTCACAGCCACGCCGGCAACCCCACGGGCGATCTGCTCGGGGTGGTGGCCAAGCTTGATTACCTGCAATGGCTGGGTGTCGACTGCCTGTGGATCACCCCGTTCCTGCGGTCGCCGCAACGCGACAACGGCTACGACATCAGCGACTACTACGCCATCGACCCGAGCTACGGGACCATGGCCGACTGCGAGTTGCTGATCGCCGAGGCCGGCAAGCGCGGGATCAAGCTGATGCTCGACATCGTGGTCAACCACACCTCCATCGAGCACAGCTGGTTTCAGCAAGCGCGCAGCAGCCTTGATAACCCGTACCGTGACTTCTACATCTGGCGCGATCAGCCGAACAACTGGGAGTCCAAGTTCGGCGGTTCGGCCTGGGAATACGAGGCGCAAACCGGGCAGTACTTTTTGCACCTGTTCGACCACACCCAGGCCGACCTCAACTGGGACAATCCGCAGGTCCGTGCTGAAGTCTTCAAGCTGATGCGCTTCTGGCGTGACAAAGGCGTGGGCGGTTTCCGTCTGGACGTGATCAACCTGATCTCCAAGCCGACGGACTTCCCCGAAGACCACACCGATGGCCGACGCTTCTACACCGACGGCCCGAACGTGCACGAATATTTGCAGGAAATGCACCGCGAAGTCTTCGAAGGCCATGACCTGATCAACGTTGGCGAGATGTCTTCCACCAGCCTTGAGCACTGCATCCGCTATTCGCGGCCGGACTCCAAAGAGCTGTCGATGACCTTCAACTTTCATCACCTGAAGGTCGATTACCCCAACATGCAGAAGTGGGTTCGCGCCGACTTCGACTTCCTTGAACTCAAGCGCATCCTTTCCGACTGGCAGACCGGGATGCAGGCCGGTGGCGGCTGGAATGCGCTGTTCTGGTGTAACCACGATCAGCCGCGCGTGGTGTCGCGGTTTGGCGATGACGGCGAACATCGAGTGGTCTCGGCGAAGATGCTCGGCACCGCGCTGCACTTTTTGCAGGGCACGCCGTTCATCTATCAGGGTGAAGAGTTGGGCATGACCAACCCGGGCTTCGAACGCATCGAGCAGTACCGGGATGTCGAAACCCTGAACATCTACCGGCTCAAGCGCGAGGCGGGCGAGTCCGAGGCCTCGAGCATGGCTGCGATCATGCAGAAATCCCGCGACAACAGTCGCACTCCCATGCAGTGGAGCGCGTTACCCAATGCCGGTTTCAGCAGCACCGAGCCGTGGATCGGCGTGCCGGCCAACGCCACGCAGATCAACGTCGAAAACCAGCTCGACGACACGACTTCGGTGCTGCACCACTATCGCCAACTGATTGCCTTGCGCCGCAGCGAACCGCTGATCCAGGACGGCGTGTATCGCCAGCTCTTGCCCACGCACAAACAGGTCTGGGTGTACCTGCGTGAAGGAGAAGGCGAGCGGCTGTTGGTGGTGAACAACTTCTATGGCACGGCGTGTGAAGTCGAGCTGCCGGAGCGGGTGATCACCGACTGCATGTTGCAACGCCGGGTGATCAGCAACTACCCGGACAGTGAGGTGCGCAAGCAGCAACTGTTCCTGCGGCCTTACGAGTCGTTCGTTCTGCACCTGACCGACCACTAAACAACAGGCTTTTCAAACAACTCGCAGGGCACTGCGCGGGGGCTTTTTGCGCGCAGGTTTTGCCGGATGAGCACAATAAAAATAATGGGGTGGCTCTTGAAAACAACAATAAATCGTAGCCTTGCAACAGCGTGCGTGTGCCTGGTATTGCCGTTCTCGGCCCACGCTCTGGAGTTCGCCGGCTACCTGCGCAGCGGCGTCGGGAGCACGGTCAATGGCGGCTCGCAATCGTGTTTCAAACTGCCCGGCGCAGAGTCGAAGTACCGTTTGGGTAACGAGTGCGAACAGTACGCGGAGCTGGAGTTGCGTCAGAACCTGCTGACCCTCGATGACGGCTCGGTGCTCAGCGTCGATGGCATGGCTTCGCTGTACAACCAGTACGACCGCAATCTGACGTTCCAGGGTGACAACGGCTCGGTGCGGATGCCGCAGATGTATGCGCAGTGGTCGAACCTGCCGAGCCTTAACGGCGGTTCGCTGTGGGCCGGTCGGCGCTACTACAAACGAAACGACATCCACATTTCCGACTTCTACTACTGGAACCAGAGCGCCACGGGCGGCGGTATCGAGGACGTGAAGATTGGCGATCTGAAATACAGCTACGCGTTTTCGCGCAAGGACAACCTGTACCAGAAGGACTACGTGACTCGACACGATTTCAACGTCTCAGGCTTTGATACCAACCCTGGTGGCGAGCTGGAGTTTGGCCTGAGCTACATCGACAAGCCCGACCGTCGCGACGCGCACGCAGGCTGGGCGATCACTGCTCAACATGTGCAGAAAGACTTTTTCGGCGGCAAGAACAAACTGGCGCTGCAATACGGCGAAGGGCCCGGCACCGGGTTGGGCTACACCGGCGACGTGGGGCTGGATGACCGCAACAAGAGCTACCGGCTGGTGGAGTTCTTCGACTGGCAACTGACGCCGCGTTTTGGTGGTCAGGTCGAAGCGGTCTATCAAAAGGATATTCGCCCGGACGGTAACGGCCAGAACTGGATTTCCCTGGGAGTTCGTCCGGCGTATGCGATCACCGATCAATTCAAGCTGGTGACTGAGCTGGGGCACGATCAGGTTGAGGCGCCCGGCGGCACGCGCAAGCTGAGCAAGTTCACCTTTGCCCCGACCTGGTCGCCCAAAGGTCCGGGGTTCTGGGAACGCCCCGAGGTGCGTTTGTACTACACCTATGCCAGCTGGAACGAGGCCGCCAAGCGTGCGGCCAATGAACTGGCGCAAGGTTCGGCGTTGTCCGATACCGGCGCGTTCGGCACGGCATTGCATGGTGCGAACGTCGGATTGCAGGTCGAGTACTGGTGGAAATAAGCGATGCTGTCGGGGCTCGTGCTCCATCGGCACTTCAAAGAACAAAACCGCAGGTGAAGTCATGACCCTAACCCAACCCTTGCAATTGCTGGCGCCGCTGTCCGGGGTGCTGATGCCGCTTGATCACGTACCGGATCCGGTGTTCGCCAGCCGGGTAATCGGCGACGGCCTGTGCATCGACCCGACCTCGCAGGTCCTGTGCGCACCGTTGGCCGGCGCCGTCAGTAATCTTCAACACAGCGGCCATGCGATCAGCATCACCGATGACAGCGGTGTACAGGTGTTGCTGCACATTGGCCTGGACACCGTGAACCTGAAAGGCCAAGGGTTCAGCGCCTTGGTCGAGCAGGGGCAGCGTGTTGAAGCCGGGCAGCCGTTGATCGAGTTCGATGCCGACTATATTGCCCTGCATGCCCGCAGCCTGTTGACCTTGATGCTGGTGGTCAGCGGCGAGCCCTTCAGTCTGCTGACACCGGACAGCGGTCTGGTGGCCTGTGCGCAGCCGGTGTTGCGCCTGAGCCTGGGCGATCCGCGTACCGTTGTTGCGCAGGAGGAGGGCGAAGCGCTGTTCTCCAAACCGGTTCATCTGCCCAACCCCAATGGCCTGCACGCACGGCCGGCGGCGGTCTTTGCGCAGGCGGCGAAAGGCTTTGCGGCGAGCATTTGCCTGCACAAGCAGCAGGACAGCGCCAACGCCAAGTCGCTGGTAGCGATCATGGCGTTGCAGACGGTGCACGGCGATGCGTTGCAGGTCAGTGCGGTAGGTGAAGATGCCGAATTGGCAATCAGCACGCTGGCCCAATTACTGGCGGATGGCTGCGGCGAGGCTGTGACTGCGGTGGCAGTGGTCGCGCCAGTGGTTCAGGCGCAGGAGGTGTCGGCGAAGCTGCTGCGCGGTGTCTGCGCTTCGGCGGGTTCGGCCTTCGGGTACGTGGTGCAAGTGGCGGAGCGTGCTCTGGAAATGCCTGAGTTTGCTGCGGATCAGCAGGTGGAGCGCGAGTCGCTGGAATGTGCGCTGACACACGCGACGCAGGCGCTGCAACGCTTGCGTGACAACGCAACCGCTGAGGCGCAGGCGGACATTTTCAAGGCGCATCAGGAACTGCTGGAAGACCCGAGCCTGCTGGAGCAAGCCCAGGCCCTGATCGCTGAGGGCAAGAGCGCGGCGTTTGCCTGGAACAGTGCCACCGAAGCCACCGCCACGCTGTTCAAGTCGCTGGGCAGCACGTTGCTTGCTGAGCGCGCGTTGGACCTGATGGACGTCGGTCAGCGTGTGCTCAAGCTGATTCTCGGGGTGCCGGACGGTGTCTGGGAGTTGCCGGATCAGGCGATCTTGATTGCCGAACAACTGACACCGTCGCAGACCGCCGCGCTGGATACCAGCAAGGTGTTGGGCTTCGCCACCGTCGGCGGAGGTGCCACCAGCCATGTGGCGATTCTCGCCCGGGCCTTGGGTTTGCCGGCCGTGTGTGGTTTGCCGCTGCAAGTGCTGTCGCTGGCCAGTGGCACGCGGGTGCTGCTCGATGCCGACAAGGGCGAATTGCACCTGGACCCGGCGGTGTCGGTGATCGAGCAGTTGCATGCCAAACGCCAGCAGCAACGCCAGCGTCATCAACACGAACTGGAAAACGCTGCACGGGCCGCCGTCACCCGCGACGGTCATCACTTTGAAGTCACGGCCAACGTTGCTTCGCTGGCCGAAACCGAGCAGGCCATGAGCCTCGGGGCTGAAGGTATCGGCCTGTTGCGTTCGGAGTTTTTGTATCAGCAGCGCAGCGTGGCGCCGAGTCACGATGAACAGGCCGGCACCTACAGCGCCATCGCCCGCGCACTGGGCCCGCAACGCAATTTGGTGGTGCGTACGCTGGATGTCGGCGGCGACAAACCCTTGGCCTACGTGCCGATGGACAGCGAGGCCAATCCGTTTCTGGGCATGCGCGGGATTCGCCTGTGCCTGGAGCGTCCGCAGCTGCTGCGTGAGCAGTTCCGGGCGATTCTGAGCAGCGCCGGGCTGGCGCGTCTGCACATCATGTTGCCGATGGTCAGCCAGCTGTCGGAGCTGCGTCTGGCGCGGCTGATGCTTGAAGAAGAGGCGCTGGCGCTGGGGCTCACGGAGCTGCCGAAACTGGGCATCATGATCGAAGTCCCGGCAGCGGCGCTGATGGCGGACCTGTTTGCACCTGAAGTGGATTTCTTTTCCATCGGCACCAACGACCTGACCCAGTACACCCTGGCCATGGACCGCGATCACCCGCGCCTGGCCAGTCAGGCCGACAGTTTTCACCCATCGGTACTGCGCCTGATCGCCAGCACCGTGAAGGCCGCCCATGCCCATGGCAAGTGGGTCGGGGTGTGTGGCGCGCTGGCCTCGGAGACCTTGGCGGTGCCGCTGTTGCTGGGGCTTGGCGTGGATGAACTGTCGGTCAGCGTGCCGCTGATTCCGGCGATCAAGGCGGCGATTCGCGAGGTCGAGCTCAGCGACTGTCAGGCCATCGCGCATCAGGTGCTGGGGCTGGAAAGCGCCGAGCAGGTCCGCGAGGCCTTGAGTGTGCAGCAGCAGGCGATGGTCGAAACTTCACAGGTGTTGGAGAGCTGAACATGTTCGAGAAAATGCAACGGGCGTTCTGGAAGGCGCTGACCCCGGACCTGGTGGTGGATGAGCCGAAGGTGGCTGCCCGTCCTGTCTCGGGCCTGACAGCGAATGTCGTGGCCGCGCTGGGCGGGGCGAGCAACCTCAAGTCGCAACAGCACGTTGCCCTGACGCGGGTGCGGGTGGAGTTGAAGGATGCCGCGCTGCTGGACGCGACAGCCTTGCGTGCGGCGGGTGTACCGGGGGTGATGGCGTTGGCGGGCGGGGTGGTGCACCTGATCACAGGACTGGATGCGTAACCGAATCCTGTGGCGAGGGAGCTTGCTCCCGCTGGGGCGCGAAGCGGCCCTAAAACCTGAAATCGCATTCCGCCAGACACCAAGCACAGGATGGTTTTACGACTGCTTCGCACTCGAGCGGGAGCGAGCTCCCTCGCCACAGGTGATGTGCGTCCCTTTGTTGCCCTTACTGTTTCTCATCCGCAGGTGTATCGTATTCGCCTTTTGCGGGCTCAGGCCTGCCGCTGATACGTGAGGTTGTTGAGTTCATGTCCTTTACCCGTCGACAAATACTGGGTGGTCTGGCCGGTTTGGCAGTGGTGGGCGTCGGGGCGGGTGGTGCATCGCGTTACTGGCTGGGGAAAATGGCCGACGCCAGTGCGGGTCATGACTACGAACTGATCGCCGCGCCGCTGGATGTCGAGCTGGTGCCGGGGCACAAAACCGAGGCCTGGGCCTTTGGTCCGTCGGCGCCGGGGACGGAACTGCGGGTGCGCCAGGGCGAATGGCTGCGGGTGCGCTTCATCAACCACCTGCCGGTGCCCACCACCATTCACTGGCACGGCATCCGTTTGCCGCTGGAGATGGACGGCGTGCCGTACGTCTCGCAATTGCCGGTACTGCCGGGCGAGTATTTCGACTACAAATTCCGCGTGCCGGACGCTGGCAGCTACTGGTATCACCCGCACGTCAACAGCAGCGAAGAGCTGGGGCGCGGGCTGGTCGGGCCGCTGATCATCGAAGAACGCGAGCCCACCGGTTTCAAGTACGAGAAGACCCTCAGCCTGAAAAGCTGGCACGTCGATGAAGAGGGCGCCTTCGTGCCGTTCAGCGTTCCTCGTGAAGCGGCGCGCGGCGGCACGGCCGGGCGTTTGGCGACCATCAATGGCGTGCCACTGCCGGTGATCGACTTGCCGGCCGGGCAGATCACCCGGGTGCGCCTGCTGAATCTCGACAACACCCTGACTTACCGCCTCAACATTCCGGGCGTCGAAGCGCAGATCTACGCGCTCGACGGCAACCCGATCGAGCCGCGTCCGCTGGGTAAGGAATACTGGCTAGGCCCCGGCATGCGGATTTGCCTGGCGATCAAGGCCCCAGCGGCGGGTGAAGAATTGTCGCTGCGTAACGGGCCGGTGCGCATTGGCACCTTGCGTTCGGTGGCCAACAATGACGCGCCAACCCAGTGGCCACCGGCGCTGCCGGCCAACCCGATTTCCGAGCCGGACCTGGCCAATGCCGAGAAGCTCAACTTCAATTTCGAATGGGTTGGATCGGTGTCGGTGAACGTCGATAATGGCAAGCCGCCGAGCCTCTGGCAGATCAATGGCAAGGCTTGGGACATCACCGACAAAACCTGCGCCGACCGCCCGATTGCCAAGCTTGCGAAAGGCAAAAGCTACATTTTCGAATTGAAGAACATGACCCAGTACCAGCACCCGGTTCACTTGCACGGCATGAGCTTCAAGGTCATTGCCTCGAACCGCAAAAAGATCATTCCGTATTTCACCGACACCTACCTGCTGGGCAAGAACGAACGCGCCCAGGTAGCGCTGGTGGCGGATAACCCGGGGGTATGGATGTTCCACTGCCATGTGATCGACCACATGGAAACCGGCCTGATGGCCGCGATCGAGGTGGCCTGATGCGTCAGATACGCCCGGCGAAGATCATCGACCGTAGCCGCGATCAGGACTTCATGCGTGAAGCCCTGGCGCTGGCCGCGCAAGGTGCCGCCCTCGGTGAAGTGCCGGTGGGCGCGGTGCTGGTGCAGGACGGTGAAATCATCGGTCGCGGCTTCAATTGCCCGATCAGCGGCAGCGACCCGAGCGCCCACGCCGAGATGGTCGCGATTCGCGCTGCGGCGCAGGCCGTGAGCAACTATCGCCTGCCGGGCAGCACGCTGTACGTCACACTGGAACCGTGCAGCATGTGCGCCGGTTTGATCGTGCATTCACGGATTGCGCGGGTGGTTTATGGGGCGCTGGAGCCCAAGGCTGGGATCGTGCAAAGCCAGGGGCAGTTCTTTACCCAGGGCTTTCTCAACCACCGGGTGCTGGTCGAAGGCGGGGTCTTGGCCGAAGAGTGCGGCGCGGTGCTGAGCGAGTTCTTCAAGGCCCGACGCGCCAAACCCGCAGTTTGAGACACAACACAAATCAACTGTGGGAGCGAGCCTGCTCGCGATGGCGGCCTGACATTCAACATTGATGTTGGATGTTAGGGCCTCATCGCGAGCAGGCTCGCTCCCACAGGGGGGATCTCCATTGGCAGGGAGATTGGGCGTTATTTTTTGGCCACGATCACCGCGCGCATCGGCGCCGGCAGACCTTCAATGGTCTTGCTGTGATCATCCGGATCGAGAAAGTCGCTCAGCGACTGATACTTCATCCACTCGGTCCCGCGTTGTTCTTCAACCGTGGTCACGCTGACATCCACGCAGCGCACATCGCTGAATCCGGCACGGCGCAGCCAGAGCATCAGCGCCGGCACCGACGGCAGGAACCAGACGTTGCGCATCTGCGCATAACGGTCTTCCGGCACCAGCACCTGCTGCTCATCGCCTTCGATCACCAGCGTTTCCAGCACCAGCTCACCGCCCTTGACCAGGCAATCCTTCAGTGCCAGCAAATGCTCGATTGGCGAGCGGCGGTGGTAGAACACGCCCATGGAAAACACGGTGTCGAAGCCTTCCAGATTCGGTGGCAGGTCTTCAAAAGGAAACGGCAGGTGCCAGGCGTTGGGCTCGGACAGGTAACGCTGCACCGCCTGGAACTGGCAGAAGAACAGCCAGTTCGGGTCGACGCCGATCACGCTGTCGGCACCGGCGCCGAGCATGCGCCACATGTAGTAGCCGTTGCCGCAGCCGACATCGAGGATGCGTTTACCCTTGAGGTCCAGGTGCGGGGCGACTCGCGACCACTTCCAGTCCGAACGCCATTCGGTGTCGACGTGTACACCGAACAGGTCGAGCGGACCTTTGCGCCAAGGCGACAAACCCATCAGCGCGGTGCGCATTTGCGCGCGGGTTTCATCGTCGCAGTCGGTGTTCAGGGTCAGGCCGTTCAGCAAGTCGACTTCACTCGGCTGGAGCTTCGGCAAGGCGTCCAGCGCGCTCTGCCAGCGCTCGAGGTCGCCGTGACCTTTTTCCATTTTTACGTCGAGTTGCGCTTGCAGGGTGTTGGCCCAATCGGCCAGTGGCGTGCCGGCCAGACGGCGGGCGAGGGGGGACAGATCAATCATGGCAAGGCAATCAACGAGGCAAAGTTAAGACACTGGAACCACGGCACGACTTTCGAGAACCCGGCGGCCAGCAGGCGTTCGCGGTGTTCCTGGAGGCTGTCGGGCTTCATGACGTTTTCGATGGCGCTGCGCTTCTGGGCGATTTCCAGTTCGCTGTAGCCGTTGGCGCGTTTGAAGGCGATGTGCAGGTCGGTGAGCAGCGCGTGTTCTTCGGCATCTTCGAAACGCAGCTTTTCCGACAGAATCAGTGCGCCGCCCGGCAACAGCGACTGACGAATACGTGCAAGCAGTGCCAGGCGTTGGTCCGGGGCAATGAATTGCAGGGTGAAGTTCAGCGCCACCACCGAGGCCGGTTTGAACTCCAGCGCGAGAATGTCGCCTTCGATCACTTCAACCGGCAACAGCTCCTGGAACATCGAGTCCTGGCCGTTGAGGTATTCGCGGCAACGCTCGACCATCGCCGCCGAGTTATCCACCGCAATCACCCGGCAACCGTCGGTGCGCACATGACGGCGCAGGGCCTGGGTCACAGCGCCAAGCGACGAGCCGAGGTCGTAGAGCACGCTGCCCGGCTGGGCGAATTGYGCCGCGAGCACACCGAGGTTTTCGACAATGGTCGGGTAACCCGGCACCGAGCGCTTGATCATGTCCGGGAACACCCGCACCACGTCCTCGTTAAAGGCGAAGTCAGGCACCTGGGCCAAAGGCTGGGCGAAAAGGCGATCGGATTCTTTGCTCACGGCGGTTCCAGCGGCGGATGTGGAAAAGGCCGGCATTTTAGCCAAATTGACGGGGGGATGCGCGGGTTGTCTGATAAACCGCCTGGTTCACGCAATCTGTGCGGCGAGCGGGCTGTTGTGGCGAGGGAGCTTGCTCCCGTTGGAGTGCGTAGCACTCCCAAAACCTGCAATCGGGTTTTGTCAGGTACACCGCGTTCACCGGGTTTAGGGCCGCTTCGCAACCCAGCGGGAGCAAGCTCCCTCGCCACAGGGTTCAGCGCGGTTTCTGGGAGAACGCCGACGCGGTAATCCCCCATTGCCCCAGCCAGTAGCTGAGGATGATCACGTAAGGTGCGGCTTCAAACGGCACGACAAAACGGCTGATGCCGATCACGCTGTCGGAGAACACAAACGCCAACGCACCACCGGCCGCCAACAGCGCCGAGCGCTTGGGCACGTCGCTGCCCAAACGGGCCAAGGCTCGCCAAAGCATGGCGCTGATGGCCACGCCGTAGACGATCACCGGAACCAGCAACGGCCCCAGGCCATGGCTGATCAGGATCCCCAGCAACACAGCACCGACGCCTAGCGCGAAGGTCAGCGGCGCCAGCGCCAGGCGTCGGCAATCACTCAAGTAGGCTTTCAAGTACACCAGGTGCGCCACCAGAAACGCGCCGAGGCCAAACACGAACAAATCCCCCGGCCACGCCAGCAGCACATCGCCGAGCACCGAAAACATCAGGCCAAGGCTGATCCAGCGCCGATAGTCGCTGGGCGGCGCGTCGTGCAACCAGCCGAGCAGCGCCAACACCGGCAACGGTTTGACCACTAGGCACAGCAACGCGGCGTGAATGCTCACTCCGTAAAGAAACGTCACCGCGCCCATCAGCGCCAGAATCAGCCAGCCCATGATCAGTTGACCGAAATCGCGCAGTCGAAAGTTTGTGCAGGTTCGACTTCCGGTTCCCACGGCTGTTGATAAGTCAGGCGCAAACGTCCGTTGCCTGCAGCGAACGCTTGAAAGCGCCAGGTCGATTGCCCGCCACTGCCCACCAGCCCGGTGTTTTCCGGGTTGCTGTAAACCTCGGGACTGATCGCCCGCAGCACACCGCCAGCCGAATCCTGGATCGCCCAGCGATAACCGGTGGTCGGGTTGCTTGGCAGGGTCAGGATCAGGTGTTGCCCGTTGTTCAGTTGCACCGGGCATTCGCTTTGTTTTTCCACCGTCACGTTCTGTTTCGGTTGAGTGGCGCAGGCGGCCAGCAGGGCGAGGCTCAGGGGCAGAAGCAGACGGGTAGGGGACATTGGATCTGGAACTCCGGTATTCACGACGAACGGCGAGCATAACCGAAGATGAATCAAAGTGTGACGGTCCCGACCGGGACGGCCGAAGGTTTGGCGTCGTGAGTGCTGACGTCATCGCGAGCAAGCTCGCTCCCACAGGTTTATCACTATCCCTGTGGGAGCGAGCCTGCTCGCGATGGCAATGGTAATGGCGCTACATCACTGTCAGAACAACACCTTCGCCACATCCGCAAAGCGCTTGGCAAAGTGCACGGTGATCCCTTCCTTCAGGTAATCCGGCAGTTCCTCAAAACTGCCACGGTTGGGCTCCGGCAAGATCAGTTCGAAGATCTTCTGCCGACGCGCCGCGATCACCTTCTCGCGGACCCCGCCAATCGGCAGTACATGCCCGGTCAACGTCAGCTCGCCGGTCATGGCCACGCCTTTTTTCGGCGGCTGGTTGCGCGCCAGCGAGAGCAGGGCGCTGGCCATGGTTACGCCGGCGCTTGGGCCGTCTTTCGGTGTTGCACCTTCGGGTACATGCAGGTGGATGAAGGCTTCGTCGAAAAACTTCGCGTCGCCACCGAACTGCTTGAGGTGCGAGCTGACGTAGCTGTAGGCGATCTCGGCCGATTCCTTCATCACGTCACCCAGTTGCCCGGTGAGCTTGAAGCCGCGGTTGAGGGTGTGAATGCGCGTGGCTTCGATCGGCAAGGTCGCGCCGCCCATGCTGGTCCAGGCCAGGCCGGTGATGACCCCGGTGCCGGACAGCACTTGTTCGTTGCGAAACACCGGCATGCCGAGTGAGGCTTCGAGGTCTTTGGGGCCGATCTTGATTACAGCTTTCGGTTCGTCGATCAGCTTCACCACCGCTTTGCGCACCAGTTTGCCCAGTTGTTTTTCCAACTGACGCACCCCGGCTTCGCGGGCGTAACCGTTGATCAGGGCTTTCAGCGCGCTGTCGCTGATGGACAGGCTGGTTTTCGACACCCCGGCTTTCTCAAGCTGTTTTGGCCACAGGTGACGCTTGGCAATGGCGACCTTTTCTTCGGTGATGTAACCCGACAGGCGAATCACTTCCATCCGGTCGAGCAACGGACCTGGAATCGAGTCCAGGGTGTTGGCGGTGCAGACGAACAGCACTTTCGACAGGTCCAGGCGCAGGTCCAGGTAATGGTCGAGGAATTCGACGTTCTGTTCCGGGTCCAGGGTTTCCAGCAATGCCGAGGCTGGGTCGCCCTGGAAGCTTTGGCCCATCTTGTCGATTTCGTCGAGCATGATCACCGGGTTCATCACTTCAACGTCTTTCAACGCCTGGACCAGTTTGCCCGGCAGCGCACCGATGTAGGTGCGGCGGTGGCCCTTGATCTCGGCTTCGTCGCGCATACCGCCGACGCTGAAGCGATAGAACGGCCGCCCCAGCGACTCGGCGATGGATTTGCCGACGCTGGTCTTGCCCACGCCAGGCGGGCCGACCAGCAGCACGATGGAGCCGGCGATCTCGCCTTTGTAGGCGCCGACCGCAAGGAATTCGAGGATCCGGTCCTTGATGTCGTCGAGCCCGGCATGGTGTTGGTCGAGGACTTTGCGCGCGTGCTTGAGGTCGAGTTTGTCCTCGCCATAAACGCCCCACGGCACCGCTGTCGCCCACTCCAGGTAGTTGCGGGTGACGGCGTATTCCGGCGAGCCGGTTTCGAGGATCGACAGCTTGTTCATTTCCTCTTCGATGCGTTTCTGTGCCTGTGGCGGCAGGACCTTGCCCACCAGCCGCTGCTCGAACTGCTCGACGTCGGCGCTGCGGTCGTCCTTGGTCAGCCCCAGTTCCTGCTGGATGACCTTGAGTTGTTCCTTGAGGAAAAACTCGCGCTGGTGTTCGCCGATCTTGCGGTTCACTTCGGCGGAGATTTCTTTCTGCAAGCGCGCGACTTCGACTTCCTTGCGCAGCATCGGCAGGACTTTTTCCATGCGCTTGAGCATTGGCACGCAGTCGAGCACTTCTTGCAGCTCGCTGCCGGTGGCCGAGGTCAGGGCGGCGGCGAAGTCGGTCAGTGGCGACGGATCGTTGGGGCTGAAACGGTTGAGGTAGTTTTTCAGCTCTTCGCTGTACAGCGGGTTGAGCGGGAGCAGTTCCTTGATCGCGTTGATCAGCGCCATGCCGTAGGCCTTGACCTCATCGGTCGGCTCGCTTGGCTGGTGCGGGTATTCGACTTCCACCAGGTACGGTGGGCGATGGTGTTTGAGCCAGGTCTTGAGGCGTACGCGGGTCAGGCCCTGGGCGACGAATTGCAGTTTGCCGTTTTCGCGGCTGGCGTGATGGATCTTTACCAGCGTGCCGTAGAGCGGCAGGGCGGAGGTGTCGAAATGCCGTGGGTCTTCTTGCGGGCTGTCCATGAAGAACAGTGCCAGCGAGTGATGTTCGGACTTGGCGACCAGGTCGAGGGTTTCGGCCCAGGGTTCTTCATTGACGATCACCGGCAGTACTTGCGCGGGGAAGAACGGGCGGTTGTGAATCGGGATGATGTAGACCTTGTCCGGCAGGTTCTGGCCGGGCAGGGCCAGGCCTTTGCCTGTTGAGGTGTGGTGTTCGGCGTTTTCGGGGTCGGCGTAGTCGCTCGGGTTATCCGGGAATTCTTGCTGGTCGCTCATGGGRCACCTGCGCAATGGGGTATGAGGGATAGATGGGGCAGGTGGTGGGTGGTTTCAATGGGGGGCGGTTGTTAGCGGGTGTTTCATAAGGTGTATTCGCCCAACTATTGTGGGAGCTGAGCTTGCTCGCGATGGCGGCCTGACAGCCGGCCAACCTCTTGCGGATGTACACAGTTCAACTGTGGGAGCGAGCCTGCTCGCGATGGCGGCCGGACAGCCGGCCAATGTCTTGCAGGTGTACATATCCATTCCTGCGGTAACGGCCACTTAGGGTTTCGCCCTGACGGCGACTCACTTTTTTTACAAGCGCCTAAAAAAAGTAAGCAAAAAACGCTCGCCCCAAGCGTACGGCACCTCGCTTAGGCTCGGCGTTCCCTCGCTACGGTATTCATCAGGGGGCATCGCCTACGGTCTGCTTCGCGACGACCTCCTCTCGATGTGTCCGGCTGCGCCGTACGGCGCTGCGCGCCCACCCCCTGATGAACACCTCCACTCGGCCTCCCGAAAGGGGCGGGTGGATCAAAATCAAAGGCAACAGCACGGCGGCCTACCGGCCGGCCTGAGTGGTTGGGGCGTGTACGGTTTTAGAGGCTGATGTACATCGATCAAAATTGTGAGCGGGCTTGCTCGCGAAGGCGGACTGGCAGTCAACTGAGATGTTGAATGTGATGAACTCTTCGCGAGCAAGCCCGCTCCCACAATCCGGCGCTACCGCTCTTCTGGCTGATCGAAACTATCCAGTGCCCGATTCACCAACAGTTCCCCCAACGAGACCATTTGCTGAATCGCCAACGCCACATGTCGGCGCGTGCCTTCAAGCTCAAACGCCAAATCGCTGGCCAGCACATTGACCGAGGCGAGTGTTTCCGAGGCATGCGCCAGCAGGGTTTCGTTATCCAGATCGGGGATGACCGCGAAGATGTTGGAGGGACGTTTGTCGGGCAGATTGCCCTTGTCGAACGGTGGTTTCAGGTAATGATCCAGCGCCCGTTCGGCAGCGTCGTGGAGTTTTTTCGAGTCGGTGGAGGCGTAAGGGGAAGTGCTTGGGGTTTCAGGGAAATCGGGAGAGACTTTGTGCATGGTGACGCTCCTATGTGCACCTGGAGTGTGTTCGGACGGTCAAACCCGGTCGCTGAATGGGCAGCGACCACCAAAGACTAGTGATGCGGCTTCCCACCAGCAACCTTAAATACATGTCGGAAGCTTCTCTGGGTCCTACGTTCCCGCGGCAGTTTAAAGACGGTGCAGGACTACTCCCGTAGCAGCTGCCGAGCCTGCGAGGCTGCGTTCGAGGACGAAGTCCTCGCAAATCCTGCATCCACATTTTACCTGGAAGAACGCGCGGTCTGATTCAGCGACTGCTTCGCAGTCGAACGCAGCCTCGCAGGCTCGGCAGCTGCTACGGTTCAGAGCGTGGGAACGATTCCATCGGCCACAAAAAAGGCGACTACCTCGCGGTAGTCGCCTTCGTTTTAACTGCGGTTAACGCTTATTCCGACAGTTTGTAAGCGATCACATAGTCGCCCATTTTGGTGCCCAGCGAACCATGGCCGCCAACCACCAGCAGGACGTACTGTTTGCCGTCCTTGCCGGTGTAGGTCATCGGCGTGGCTTGGCCGCCGGCCGGCAGGCGCGACTTCCAGAGTTCCTTGCCGTTGTTGACGTCATAGGCGCGCAGGTACTGGTCCAGGGTGCCGCTGAGGAAGCCGACGCCGCCGGCGGTGACGATCGAGCCGCCCATGCTTGGCACGCCGATCGGCAGGCCGATAGGCAGTGGCGAGCTGTCGCGGCTGGTGCCGTTCTTGCGCTTCCACACCACTTTGTTGGTGGTCAGGTCGATACCGGCGACGTAGCCCCAGGCCGGAGCCTGGCACGGTACGCCGAATGGCGACATGAACGGGTGCATGGTCACCGCGTATGGTGCGCCGGTGTTGGGTTGGATGCCCGAGGTCTCGCTCTCGCGCTTGCTCCCGGCAGCCACTTCAGCCTGCGGGATCAGTTTGGAGACGAACGCCATGTAGTTCGGGCTGGTGAACAGCATCTGGCGAACCGGGTCGAGCGACACGCTGCCCCAGTTGAACACACCAACGTTACCCGGATAAATCAAGCTGCCCTGCAATGACGGCGGGGTGTACTGGCCTTCGTAGCGCAGTTGCTTGAACTGGATGCGGCAGAGCATCTGGTCGAACGGGCTGGCGCCCCACATGGCCTTCTCGGTCAGATCCGGAGCGAGCAGGTTGAGGTCCGAGCGAGCCTGGGTCGGCGCGGTATGGTCGCCGGTGACTGCACCTTGCGGCGCCGGCACTTCGCGAATCGGCACGATCGGTGTGCCGTTGCGACGGTCGAGCACATACAGGCTGCCCTGCTTGGTCGGTGCGATCAGCGTCGGCTTGATGCCGTCGGCGGTCTTCATGTCGAGCAGGGTCGGCTGGCTGCCGACGTCCATGTCCCACAGGTCGTGGTGAGTGAACTGGAAGTTCCAGCGCACCTTGCCGGTCGCAAGATCCAGGGCAACGATGCCGGCGCTGAATTTTTCTGCGCCTGGCGTGCGGTCGGCACCCCACTGGTCTGGCATCTGGTTGCCCAGCGGCAGGTAGACCATGCCCAGTTTTTCGTCGACGCTGGCCAGCGACCACATGTTCGGCGAGTTGCGGGTGTAGGTCTTGCCCGGAGCCAAAGGCTCGGTCGCCTCAGGGTTGCCGCTGTCCCAGTTCCAGACCAGGTGACCGTCGCGGATGTCGAAGGCGCGGATTACGCCGGACGGCTCGTTGGTCGACTCGTTGTCGGTGACGTGACCGCCCATGATCACCAGATCACGGGTGATCGCCGCCGGCGAGGTGGCGTAGTAGCCGCCGGGAGTGAACGGACCGATACCTTGGGTCAGGTCAACCACGCCGTGATCGCCGAAGCCTTCGCAGACTTTGCCGGTGTCGGCGTTCAGCGCGATCAGGCGAGCATCGGCGGTAGGCAGGTAGAGACGACGCGGGCAGGCTTGCGCAACCGCTTTGCCAGCTTCGGAGATGACGGCGGCCGAAGCGTTGTCAGCCTTGGCGTAGGCGTTCTCGTCGTAGTAGGAAACGCCACGGCAGGTCATGTGGGCGAAGCCCTTGAAGCCTACGGGGCTCTTGATCTGCGGGTCGAAGCGCCAGATTTCCTTGCCGGTGTCCGGGTCCAGCGCCAGCACCTTGCTATGGGCGGTGCAGGCATAGAGCATGCCGTTGACCTTCAGCGGGGTGTTTTCGTTGGTCAGCTCCACCGGGTCATCGGCGGTCGGCAGGTCGCCGGTGCGGATGCGCCAGGCTTCTTGCAGCTTGCCGACGTTGGCCGGGGTGATCTGCTTCAGCGGCGAGTAGCGGTCGCCGAATTCGGTGCGGCCATAGGCCTGCCACTCGCCTTCGGGCATTGCTGGCGCGGTGCTGGTCATGTCGGCAGTGTCGCGGCCCAGCTCGCCCATGATCTCACCCGGGTGGGTGAACTGGCTGGCAACCGCGGTGGCGCCGGCCAAAACCACGGCCACGCTCAGCGCGGCAGTGCCCAGCGGAGCGGCGCCGTCACGCAGCAGCGGACGGCGGAACCACGGCAACAGCAGGACTACGCCAAGGGCGAACCACAGCGACAGACGTGGCACCAGTTGCCACCAGTCGAGACCGATTTCCCACAGCGCCCACACCGTACTGGCGAACAGCACCACGGCGTACAGGCCCAGCGCCGCACGGCGGGCAGCCAGCAGCAAAATCCCGGTCAGCACCAGGCCGATCCCGGCCAGCAGGTAATACAGCGAGCCGCCGAGCATGCTCAGCTTGATCCCCCCGGCCAGCAAGGCCAGGCCCATTAGCAGAAGCACGATACCGAGCAGGCTCGGTAGCAGGCGGCTTCGACTCAAAGCACCATCAGTGCTCATAGTGTGGTTCTCCGTGACGTTTAAGTAGTCCCGCGCCTGTTCACTGTAGATGACGATCAGGCACGGGCAGGTTTCAGTACAAAAAGCTCAGTGATGCATTCCTTGTGGGAGCGGGCTTGCTCGCGAAAGCGATGGGTCAGTCAACATTGATGTCGAAGCTGACGGCCCCTTCGCGAGCAAGCCCGCTCCCACAGGTTCTGTCTCGTTGGTTAGAACGACGACTGGATTTTGATCCCGCCGATCAGCGCGTCATCGACCTCATTCACGCCACCGGGATGGCGGATGTATTGCAGGTTCGGGCGCACGGTCAGCCAGTTGGTCACATGCACGCCGTAATAGAGTTCGGCGCTGTATTCGGTGTCTTGCGGCGGCAAGAAGGACGGGTCGTTGTAGTCGAAGACCGCGTGTGCCTGGTTGATCGCCTCGGCGTTTTTACGGAAGGCCGGGTTGACGTGAACCCGGGCCATGGCGAAGCCGATGTCGTCCTTGCTGCGGGCATCGAACAGGCCTTTGTAGACGACGCCGGCCTGGACATAGTTGTCGACGGCGTTGGTCTTCTTGTCGTGCATCGTGCCGTTGGCAAACACACTCAAGCCCCGCGAGTTATCGCTGGCGCGGCTGGTCAGTTGCTGCTGCACGCCCAGCCAGACGCCGTGCTTGCTCGATGCGCTGCGGTAGGGCTGACCACTCAGGGCGGCGGGCTGGCCGTTGCTGTCCTTGTAGACGTCGGTGGCCTTGGCGCTGCTGTAGTAATAACCGGCGCGGTATTCGCCGGGCAGACCGTTGAGTTTCGGTGTCCACACCAACTCCACCGGCAGCACCGTGCCTTGGGTGCCGCTGCCGCTGAGCTTGAAGCCGTTGTCGCGATCCAGGTTCGACGGGTTCTGTTCATAGGCGCCGATTTGGGCGTAGAGCTCGGGCGTCAGGTGATATTTGACCCGCAGCGCCCATTGGCTGACTGGCCAGTTGTACCAGATGCCACCAGCCCAGTTGCCGACCTGGGAGCCGCAGAACGCCAGGTTCTGGAAGTCGCAGGGGAAGCTGTTGAAGTCTTCGCCTTCGCCAAAACGGCCGGCCTTGATGTCGAGTTTCTGATCGAAGAATTTCTGCTGATACCACATCTGCGTCAACCGGGTGGTCTGGCCACGGCCCCAGACTTCCTGGGCGGAGGTGAAACCGCCGACACGCGGATCGTTGACCCGGTCGTTGCTGATGTTGTTGCCGCTGCGTTCGGTGAGGGTCAGCTGAAATTCAGCGTCGTGCCAGCCGAGGATTTTTTGCAGGTCCAGGTGCGTGCCGAGGCCGAACTGGTCGCTGTAGCGCGCGGTGCGGTCGTGGTCGTAGCCGCCGTGCAGGTTGCTGCCCATCTCGCCGGTGTAGTCGAGCTTGAAGTCGTAGCCTTTTTCCGCGAGTTCGGTGCGTGTGCCGTTCCAGTCGCCGAGCATCCACGGTGAGTCGCTATCGAATGCAGGGGCAGCCTGAGAGTAGGCGGCAAGACTCAGGGCGCTGAGCCCACCGAGCAGGGTTATGGCTTTTCGGGCAGCAACAGTTGGGAAGACAGCGCTGTCTCGCAAAGTCTGAATGTCAGGCATAGAGAAGGAATTCTTGGTCTTTTAGGGGAAGAGAGCTGAACGCTGCGAGGGGGAATCGGGCAGGTGAAGCGATTCAGCTTTTAGGCTTGCAAGGATAATGATCTGTAACAAAGAGAGAAAGGGCTTTTCTTGACATGGATCATTTCGGATTTGGTAACAGTGTGCAGTCATCCTTGAAAAGGTCGCCGCTCCACGTAGGACGGTGTACACCCGCAGGCTACGATCATTCAGAGTTCACCTACATTTAACCGATAGCGCACAGAGTCCTTCCACCGCAGGACACCCTCGGCTAAGGTGCGCGACTTCCTCTACTTTCTTCGTTCAAAGGCCCGGCATGACCGAACAGAACACCAACCCGCTGCACGGCGTGACCCTGGAGCAGATCCTTAACACGCTGGTTCAACACTACGAATGGTCGGGGCTGGCCGAGCGCATCGACATTCGCTGCTTCAAGAGCGATCCGAGTATCAAGTCGAGCCTGACCTTCCTGCGTAAAACCCCGTGGGCCCGTGAGAAAGTCGAAAAACTCTACGTGAAGTTGATGCGCACCAAACGTCCGCTCTAAGGAATATAGATGCCCGCCGAGCCGACTCGACTGTCGCCCGTCATGAGCCGTTTTACCCGCTTGGCCGCCGTGCTTGGCTGGCTGGGATTGAGCATTCAGCTGTACCTGGTGTTTTACGGTCGCTGGAGCGTCAGCGCCAGCCAACTGGGTGGACTGGTGAGCTACTTCAGTTACTTCACCGTCCTGACCAATACGCTGGTGGCGACGGTGCTGACCTGCGCCGTGACTTCACGCGAGTCGAAAGGCCGTACGTTCTTTTTGCAGCCGTGGGTCAGCAGCGGGATTGCCGTGAGCATTACCCTGGTCGGCCTGGCGTACAGCCTGTTGTTGCGGCATTTGTGGCATCCGCAGGGCTGGCAGTTCATCGCCGACGAGCTGCTGCATGACATCATGCCGCTGCTGTTTCTGTTCTATTGGTGGCGGTGCGTACCCAAGGGCACCTTGCGCCTTGGGCACATCGGTTTGTGGGCGATTTACCCGGTGCTGTATTTCGCTTTTACCTTGCTGCGCGGGCACTCGCTGGGGCTTTACCCGTATCCCTTCATTGATGTCGAAAAACTCGGTTATCCCCAGGTGTTCATCAATGCCAGCGGGATATTGCTGGGGTTTGTGCTGATTGCGCTGGTGGTGATCGGGCTGGATCGCTGGCGCGGACGGTCGTAGCGGTCACAGAGCACTTTTGTGGCGAGGGAGCTTGCTCCCGCTCGGCGGCGAAGCCGTCGTAAACCGGGCGATGTGGTCTGCCTGATACAACCCGATTGAATGGCTTTGGGGTCGCTTCGCGACCCAGCGGGAGCAAGCTCCCTCGCCACAGGTGTCCGTCATTACTCCTCGTCGCTGTCGTCGAGTTTCCAGTAGCCCACGGCTTTCACCTGGTCCTGACTCAAGCCCTTCTCGTCCAGCAGCACGCGGCGGATCTGTCGTGAGGCTTTGGACTCTGTCGCGATCCACGCATACAACTCGCCACTCGGCATCGGCAGCTGTTGCACGGTGGTCAGCAGGTGGTTTTTACCGGCTTCGCGCAAGACCCAGATCACCTTGACCTGCGCCTGGCTCTCGAGGATTTGCTGTTCGGCACCGTTCTCGATTTCCACCACCACCAGCGCGCGACGGTTGGCCGCCAGGCCTTCGAGGCGGCGGGCGATGGCGGGCAGGGCGGTCTCGTCGCCGATCAGCAGATAACTGTCGAACACGTCCGGCACGACCATCGAACCCCGTGGCCCACCGATGTGCAGGAACTGGCCGGGTGTGGCCTGAGCCGCCCAGGTCGAGGCAGGGCCATCGCCGTGCAAGACAAAGTCGATGTCCAGCTCCAGCGTGTCCAGGTCGTAACGACGGGGCGTGTAGTCGCGCATCGCCGGCAGTGGCCCGTTGTCCTTGCCAGCACCGAGCACCAGGGTTTCCAGTGTGGCGAGTTCTGCTGCGGTTTGCGGGAAAAACAGTTTTACGTGGTCGTCGGTTCCGAGGCTGACGAAGCCGGCCAGCTCCGGTCCGCCGAGGGTGATCCGGCGCATGCGCGGGGTCAGGTCGACCATCCGCAGTACTTCCAGGCGACGGCGTTTGAGTTCGTGGCTGACGCGGTGAATGGTTTGCACGATGACGTCGGTCATTCGGCCTTCTCCTGAACAGATTGAACGACAGGGCCATCGACGATGGCTTTGGCGGTGTTGTTGAGCAGGTCGCGCACCCGCAGGATTTCTTCCGGGCTCCAGCGGCCGTGATGCATTTGCAAGGCGTGCCGCAGGTTGTGCACCGCTTCGTGGATCTCGGCCGGGCGGTCGTGGCCGCGCAACGAGCGCTTGCTGACTTCGATGCGCATGCGCACGCCGTCCAGGGCAATCGCCTGCTCGCTTAATGACAAACGTCCGGCGTCGGTGATGCTGTAGCGTTTTTTTCCACCTTCGGCGTCGCCCTGGATCATTTCGCTTTCTTCAAGGAAGGTCAGGGTCGGGTAGATCACGCCGGGGCTCGGGCAGTAGGCGCCGTCAAACATGCTTTCGATCTGGCGGATCAGGTCATAGCCGTGGCACGGCTGCTCGGCGATCAGCGCCAGCAGCAGCAGTTTCAGATCGCCGG
Source organism: Pseudomonas sp. 05N36 (assembly GCF_056397385.1). Lineage (NCBI taxonomy): Bacteria > Pseudomonadati > Pseudomonadota > Gammaproteobacteria > Pseudomonadales > Pseudomonadaceae > Pseudomonas > Pseudomonas sp. 05N36. The sequence continues at coordinate 118,075 of NZ_JBFTNH010000006.1, forward strand.
GGGCGAATACCCGGGGGCCGCGTCCACCGCGTTCGCGGCCGGGGCCAGGGCGTTTTTCGAAACCGTCGCGGCCGTCAGCGTGCTCGCGGTGGGAATGATGGTCTCTCATTTCTTGGGTTCTCTCGTCGTATTTAGATACAACTTAAGATATATCTTATCTGGAAATCAAGAGCCCAAGACGAACGGTTCGAGGCCATCGCCTGGGGGGAGATGGCTGGCTTGATCCCGCTACGGACCGGAGTTTCATGCCGTCGGTATCGATAAATTGCATTGTTTTATTCAGGTGGGCTGACAGAAATTAGTGTTAACTCTCTAATAATTGTTTTGCCGGCCTTAAAAGGCGAAGAGCACTGTCGTCGTTCTGCAAAGATTCAACGGCGGGCACTGCTGTATTGTATTTTTAGTAAAATCTGTAGGTAGTCCACCTCTTACAGTTACTAATGCTTTTTTGTTATTTTTCGGGTTTTTTCATTATCGCTCCGGGTCGTATTGACTACCTGTTCATCGGACGTTGCCTGCTTACTTTCCTAGGCGATTGATCGATCATGTCTCGGCGTTGAAAGTTCAAACAAATAGTCGTTTCGGTTGTGACAGGGTGTCGTGCACTTTCAGCACCTGAATACCTCCGTTTGTTCGAACTTTTAATTGTCCAGCCCATTTGAAATAACAGGTATTTAACGATGTTCAAGAAAATCGCAATCGCTACTCCATTGGCCATCCTGGCGTTGAGTTCTTCGATGGCTTTTGCTGCTGACGAAATGCGCAGCACTATCAACATCAAGGCCACTGTCCCCACTACCATCTTCCACGCTCAACCGAGCAACAGTAATCCGGACTTTGGTAAAGATGAAACGATGGGCTACAACCTTGTCAGTGGCGAACTGGGTGCCCTGCGCGCCGTTTACGACGTTAAGCATAGCGATCCCAACGGTTCGATCCATGCGTTCGTCGAGGGCGGTCAAAGTGCGGCCTCCCTGTACAGTGGCAGCAATGCCATTCCGCTGACCGTGACCTTCAATGGCGTTGAACTGAGCGAGGTGGCCAAAGAAGTTGTTAATGCCGTAGATTCCACTCCGGGCACGACGGCTGACATGATTGTTTCTGCTGCAAAACCTGCTGGCGGGCACCCGGCTGGTAATTATAACGGTACCTTTGCAGTTGTTTTCGAACCTGTCATAACGCCTTGATCTATCTGTGTTGAATAAGGTCTGCTTTGTTCAATAACAAAACCGATCGACCGGCTATTCCAGACGGTCGATCGGGCTTTAACTTATTCATGTAATCAGAGTATTCCGTTCATGTTCCCGATGACTCCCATCGCGGCTGCGCTTGCTTTTTTTTTATGTGCGGGCGCACTCGCCGCGCCGACTGTCGCTACAACGCCGCGAAGTTTGCTCGCTCAAGCCAAAGGTTTGCCCGCGGAGTTCGAAGAACACTTCTTTGATGTACCGTTGGCGGTTCGGGTGGAACTTGATCAACAGTTTCTCGGTGAGGCGATGATCGTGTTGTCCCGTGATGATCGCATCACCCTGCTTGATTTTTCCGATGTGGGCGACAGCCTCATTACCGCCAGTGAGCGTGGAATCTGGGCTGCTTACTTACAAAAAGGTGTGCCCCTTGGCGCCTGCGAAAGCACGTGCCCGGAGCAGATGCTGGCCATCCATTACAACCTGGAAAACTCCCTGGTTTCGATCGCCACCGAAAACGCCGAGCGTGACACGCAAGCCAAGCGTTATTACGACCAGCCGGAAGGCGGCAGCACCGGGTTGATCCTGCGTAATCAACTGAACCTCAATGGGGGGCAGGACCAGGACCTCGGTGGCCGTTATGGCCTGGAAACCAGCAGCAGCCTGGGTAACTGGAGCCAGAGGTTCAATCTGCAATTGGCCCGTTTGGGGGGGGCGGATGATCAGATGTACCGCGCGATACACGAACTCTACAGTCAGCGCGAGCTTGATGGCAGCTTCCTGCGCCTGGGCTATTTCACGCCCAATTCCGAAGGCCTGAGCCGTCAACCGCGTTCGTTCGGCGCCAGCCCCGACACGGTGGTGGGGGCGATGTATGGCAGCTCTGACAGTTTGGCAATCAACAACCCGAAACCTGCGGTGTACCCGATTTATGTCACCGCCAACCGGCAGGCCTCGGTGGAGATCTACCGTAATGGGCTGATGATCAACACCCAGCCGGTGGACGCGGGGTTGCAGACGCTGGATACCCGACCGCTGCCCGGTGGTATTTACGAGGTGGAGGTGCGCTTGATCGAAGACGGTCAAATCACCTCGACGACCCAGGAGTTGGTGTACAAGCCCGGCAACTGGCGTAATTACGATGAACGCTGGCGCTACAACCTGTTTGCCGGCGAGGAAAGCAAACTGTGGAGTAACTGGCAGGATCAGGCTTCCGGCAAAATGACCGCGGGTGCCGCGTTCAACTATTTGCTGCACCCGCGAGTGATACTCGGGGTATTCGGGCGTCAGGTTCGAGAGACGATGCAATACGGTTCGTCGATAGACTGGACGGTGGCCAACAACGTCAGCCTGTTCTCCAATGTCTATCAGACCAAGGACCACGGCACCGGTCTTGATGTGCAGACGATGTACAACTATGGCGCCGGCAGTCTGTTCCTGAGTCATAACCGCAGTTGGCTCGACACCACCGACATCTTTGAAACCCTGCCCGACGGTACGCGGGTGCGCCAACGCAATGTGTTTGTCGGCCAGACCAGCAATTCGTCGTTGTCGCTCAACCACCGCGTTACCAGCAAAAGCTCGTTCAATGCGCGGGTCTCGCATAGCGAGGGCAACGTTGAAGGGATGGGGCTGGACCTGGGCTGGACCCAACGCAGCACGCTGTTCGGCAACGATGCCCACTGGCGTTTTTCGATGTTCGACCGACCCGGCAGCATCAGCAGTGGCGACTCGCGCAATCGCGGGGTCGACCTGACGCTCAGCCTGGCACTCGGCAGTCCCGGTGAGCAGTTGTCCGGCAGCATCGGTTCACGGACCTCGCGTGAGGGCGGTCGCGACAACAATGCCTCGCTGACCTACCGCAAAGACCTGAAAGACCATGTGCTGCAAAGTGTCTCGGCCACGGCCATTACCGACACTTACGGTCTTGGCCTGTCCGGTACCACCAGTTTCAGTAACGACTCAGCCAATGGCGATGCTTTCTTCCAGCGCTCTTCGTTCAACAGCAACCTGACCGGTGGCTTGAACCTGGACAGCACGATTGCCGTCAGCGGCAAGCACATGGTCATGACCAACCAGCATCAGGGCAGCGGTGCCGGGATGATCGTCGATGTGGAGTCCGATCTCGACCAAATCGCCCTGCGCGCCGATGACCTCAGCGGTGGCAGCGCCCGTCTGCGTCCGGGTCGCAATTTCATTCCGATCACCGCGTACAAGAGCAGCTCGGTGAGCTTCGACTTCGAAGGCACCGATGTACCGGCGGCGACCATTCAACCGGTGCGCACCAGCTATCACCTGAACAAGGGTGGTGTGGACTACCGCAAGATCCGCGTGATGAAAACCCTCACCGTGCTTGGGCGCCTGGTTGACCCCATGGGCAAGCCGCTCAAGGGCCATCACATCATCAACCACGCCAGCCGGGGCGTCAGTGAAGTGGACGGCTTCTTCTCGATGGAAATGAACGCCGGCTCGCCAACCCTGGAAGTACGCCACGGCAGCCAGTTGCTGTGCCAGTTCCGCCTCGATCCAAGCGTTGGGCGCACTGAAAACAATGTGTTGATGATCGGGGATTTGCGCTGCAGTCCAGACACGCTGGCAGATGTTGGCGATGCCGTGCAGAGCGCCGGTTGATGAAGGCCGCTCAATTTCTGGAGTTCACAAAATGATTCGTTCATTGACTGCGCCATGGCGCTCGGCAAGAACGTGTTTCACCGCGGCCTGCCTGGTTGTCACGCCGTTGCAGGCGGGAGCGGTGGTTAAACAGATCACCGCCACGTTCAACCCTGACCCGAGCAATCCAAATAAGAATGAATTCAGGAACACGACACCTAATAGTGGATTTTGCATAGATCATCGGAACATCTGCGAGGCTCACAAGATATTCAGTGTGCGCGCCTTCCTGAGCTTTCCGCACAACGGCCCTATTGAGCCCAACCATTCGGATGTACGAAAGGGCGCGATGATCAAGACGCCAGCGACCTGGCGCACCTTGATGGTCAGGGAGCGCACGAGCGGTATAGAGGCGCCAGTTGAGATTCGTATTGCCGGGATGGGCGGTACTTATTCGCTCAGTGAAGATGTGAGGAAACTCACGGGCATCGACAGAGATGAGTTCGCGGCTCATCGTGCGTTGTGGACGACGGGTAGTTGGAACTCTGCGCCGAACCCCTGTGTGGCGATTGGCACCACGATTGGTAGCCATGTTGCCTACAGCTTCTTCTGGCTGACCCCCGAGGAAGTGGTGTGTGACAAACAGTCCAGGTTCCTGATTCCCGGTTTTGCATTCCGGTATCTCGACTTCACTTATGAGTTGCGAACACCGGATCCTCTCAAGATGCCCACCGGCGTCTACGAGGGAACGCAGATCTACTCGATCGGTCCTAACGGCGATTTCGACCTTGGTGACATCGTCGTTCCCCCGGACGCAATCATTCAGCTCGACTTCACCCTGACAGTCGAACACACCCTCAAAGTCGAGATTCCCCCCGGTGGCAATCGGGTCGAGCTGTTGCCACAAGGCGGCTGGCAAGCCTGGTTGCAGCAGGGGCGCAGACCCGCACGGCTGTTCCGGGACCAGACTTTCACTATCTCGGCCAGTACGCGCTTCAAGATGAATCTGGAGTGCCAATACAGCCCCGATGGCAAAACCTGCGGTGTGCGTGATGCCGTTTCCGGGCATGCAGTACCGCTGAACGTCAGCGTCAGTCTTCCCCACGGCCTGTCCGACGTCGGCGGGCTACCGGTCAATCGTCGGCAATTGCTGCGCGATGGCAGCGGAACTGAACTGTTCCAGCCGGGTTTTTATGTCGACCGCAAACCGGGAACCCTGCATTTCGAAATTCCTCCAGACGACGTGGCAGAGATGATTCGTCCCGGATCACAACGGCAGTACTCGGGAAGCGTGACGGTTATCTGGGATTCAGACGTTTAGTTCGTCGCGGTATTGCGGCATTCATTCAACGAGGGACAGGACTATGAAACGCCTGGTGGCATTATTTGGTTTTTGCTTATTCACCCAGACGGCCCACGCTGGCCCGAGCATCAATGTCGGGACGGTGTATGACTATCTGGATGGGGACAAAAGTACCTACTTGAAACGCGTGTTCAATGGGGGCGACAGCACCGCATTCGTCAAGGTCAATATTCTTGAAATCATTTATGACGCCGATGGCACGGCACGGGAAGAGCCGCTCAAGACCCAGGCCGACGCCACCGCCCGTGATGGTTTGATGGCCAGCCCGGCCCGACTGATCGTGCCGGCCAGTGGCATGCAGGGCACGCGCCTGTTGTATATGGGCGAGCGTGAAAAAGAGCGGTATTTCCGGGTGCGTTTCGTACCGGTGGTGCCGGAGAAGGAAGACGAATTCGCCGTCTCCAGCCAAGACCGTGAGGATTACAAGAAAGGTTTGTCTGCCGGGGTCAATGTGCTGGCCGGGTACGGCACGGTATTTTTCGTACGACCCAAGGAGACGCGCTTCGACAGCGCGATCGAGAACGATGCGAGCAACTACCGGATTCGCAACAACGGCAACAGCGTGGTGGTGATCGATGAGTTCAAGGACTGCTCGGTGAAAAACGAACAGGACTGCCAGCCAACGACCAAGCATCACATCCTCGCGGGCCGGACCTTTCAGTTCGAGAAACAGGCCGGTCGTGAATACCGCTTCACCCTGGTCGAAGGCGAGAAAAGCAAAAACCTCGATGTGAAGGGATAACTCCGGGTGATGACCATGCTCAAGAAACTGACTGTCGTGCCTTTGTCGGCTGTTGCCCTGTGGGTATGCACTTCGGCGTTTGCAGCCCGCGAGGTGCATCATTTCGAGGTGTTGGTGACGATCCCGAGCCAGGCGTTCTACGTCATTCCCGCAGACCCCGGCTGGATACATCAGGAGCAGCAGTTGCCCTGGAATCTGGTGACCTCGACCTTGGGCGGCTTGCGCAAGCATTTCGATGTCAAGAATGAAGCCGGTTCGATCAAGGCCCGGCTTGAAGGCAGGCCTTACCTGTCCAACGGCACCGATGCCCATGACATTGGCTTGCGTGTGCTGTTCAACGGCAGGTTATTGAACGAGCTGGAAAGCACTGAAGTGGTTTCCCTGAACGAGGCGGCCCTGGGCAAACGGGTTTTGCTGGAAGTCGTGCCCGTGCCGCCTGCCGACGGGGTTTACAAGCCCGGGAATTACTTTGGCAGCGTCAATATGATTTTCAACGCGGTGTTGCCGGGTGCTTGATACCGATTTCACTGATTCTACGAGGCTGAAAGGATGAGCCGTTTTCAGGCGTTCCAACGATGTGCAGGCCGCTGTGCAGGTGCGGGTCTTTTCTTCTCGGTGTGGTTGTCATCGGCCTGGGCTGAGGAGGTGTCGATTCAAGCCTCGTTCAGACCCGACTCTGGCAACCCGCAACGCAATCAATTCAAGAATGACACGCCTTCCAGTGGTTACTGCGCCAGCTATCCCAGTGAGTGCAGGGACAACGGAATGTTCAGTCTGCGGGTACCGATTCAGTTCAACTCCAGTGTGCCAATCCTTGCCAATCATGTGGATGCCCGGCATGGAGCGATGATCAGAGTCCCGGCACAGTGGCGGGAGTTGACCGTCTATCATGAAGCGACCGGTGAACCAGAGCCGGTAAAAGTTCGAATCACGGGTGTGGGCTCTCAGTACGTCACCGATGATGTGATCAGCCTGGTGGGTGGGGGGAACGACTATCGGGTAGCCCACAATCAATTGTGGGGTCTCAGTTGGGTAAATGCTCCATCCCCTTGCTTATACAGTGGTGTGGGTGGATATACGCCTCAGCGGTATACCTTTTTCTGGAAAACGCCAACGGACGGTGCATGCCTGAAGCAGGCGAAATTCAATGTGCCGTGGATGCGCTACGAATATCTCGATTTTGCTTATGAACTGGTGACACCCAACCCGCTGGGCATGTCCTCGGGAAAGTACCAGGGGAGCCTGACGTACATCGTCGGCCCTTATGGGGACTTCGATATGGGCGATGTGATGTTGCCCGATACATCGACCCTTACCCTGAGTTTCACCCTGGATGTGCAACACACACTCAAGGTTGATGTTCCGCCGGGCGGCAATCGGGTTGAACTGGTCCCGCAGGGTGGCTGGCAATCCTGGTTGCAACAAGGCCGTAAGCCGACGCGCTTGTTCAGAGATCAAACGTTCGCTATTTCCGCGAGCTCGCGTTTCAAAATGAGCCTTGAGTGTCAGTACTCCCAGGACGGTAAAACCTGCGCTGTCAGAGAGCCCGTTTCCGGCCATTTCGTACCGCTGCACGTTGCCATAAGTCTTCCCCATGGCCTGGCAGACAGTGGCGGGCAAGCCGTCAATCGTCGGCGGTTATTGCGTGATGGCAGTGGCACCGAACTGTTCCAGCCGGTTGTTTATGTGGACCGAAAGCCCGGAACGCTGCATTTCGAAATCCCTGCGGATGAAGTGGCCGAGATGATCCACCTCGGATCGCAACGGCAGTACGCGGGCAATGCGACGGTCATCTGGGATTCGGAAGTTTAGAGGTTGTAGTCGTTGGAACCATGGAGTGGAGAGTGCGAGTCATGCAAGCATTAAAGGTATTGAGAGCCAACAGAACATCGGTATTGGCGGGAGTGATTTTGTCAGTTCTCGCATCGTCAGCCAGTGCGGTCACCGTGGAGATGACCGCCGTGTTCCGGCCTGATCCGGCAAAGCCGATGCAAAATGCTTTCGTAAACACAACACCACAAGGCGGTTATTGTGGCGATCATCCGGCCTATTGCGAAAACGGGGTCTTCAGCATCGCCTTGCCGATTCGTTTCAAGTCGATCGCCCCCATCCTTCCACTGCATGACGAACGTCAGGGCCCGATGTTCAAGGTGCCGTCGTACTGGAAAGAAGTCACGGTCATCCATGACGGAACCGGTCAACCCGAGACGGTTAAAATGCGCATCAACGGTATAGGCGCGGCCTATACGATCAAGGATCCTCTGCCGGTTGGTATCTGGCAAAGTACCTGGGTAAATGCTCCGCCACCCTGTCTCTATGGTGGAGTGGGTTATGGTACCAGCCGGTACTACGCGTTTTTTTGGCGAGTGCCGGCTAATGCAGGCGTTTGCTTGAAACAGGCACAGCAGCTGATTCCCGAGTCACTCCAGTTTGCCTATCAGGATGCAAGTTTCTCCTATGAACTGGTTACCCCCGATCCGCTAAAGATGTCGACCGGCACTTACCGGGGTGTATTGAACTACACCGTGGGGCCTTATAAAGACTTCGACACGGGCGATATCCTGTTGCCCGATGATGATTTGATTTCCCTTAATTTCACCCTGACGGTCGAACATACCCTGAAAGTCGATATTCCTCCCGGTGGCAATCGCGTTGAACTGGTCCCGCAGGGGGGATGGCAGGCCTGGTTCACGCAGGGACGCAGACCGACACGGCTGTTTCGTGATCAAACATTCAATATTTCGTCGTCGAGTCGCTTCAAGATGCTCGTGGAGTGCCAGATTACGGGGCTGTTCGATTGCATGATCCGTGACCCGGTTTCACAACGCGCAGCCGTGGTGCAGCTCAGTGTCAGCCTGCCCAACGGCTTGACGAACCTCAGTGGGCAACCGGTCAATCGTCATCCGTTGCGTGTGGGCCAGGCGAATGCGCAAAAATTCAAACCCGGGTTTTATGTGGATCGGGCTCCAGGTGTGTTGCACTTCGAGATTGCAAGCTCTTACGTGGACTTCATGTTGAGACCCGGTGTAGCAGCCAACTATTCCGGGACTATCACGGTGATCTGGGACTCCGAAGTGGGATAACCGTGAGGCGCGAACCGGTTTTCCGGTAAAGCCCTGAAGGCGGGGCCGGGAGCCTTCAGGGCGGGTTACCTCTACGCGGCCTTGTGCAACGCCTCGCGCGTCAACCGCCTGCTCAACTGCTTCTCCTCGTAGCCAATGTCGTTGAGCAATCCTCCATAGACTTCATCGCTCATGTCCTCATCGGTGAGCACAACGCTGTCGTCGACGTTAAATTGCCGGGCGAGGTCCTGGACGCGCTGTTTGAGTGCCCGTCGTTGAGCAATCTGCATGCCTTTGGAACGGACCCAGGCGTGTTGGGCTTCGCGCAACTCATCCAGCAGGTCGGTCTTGTTTTCGTACAGTCGGGCATTGCGGCTGAACTCGATCGGGTAGGTGTCACGCAGGTATTTCTCCCAGAAGGGTTGCTCGATCATTGCATTGATCAGTCCATCGCCACTCTCCATCGACGTCACGGTGTCAAAGGCGGTGTCGAGCTTGGCTTGTTTGACTGCCGCCCGTTCGTGGTAGCGCATGGTTATCGACTGCCAAGGCAACTCCAGGCGTTGGGCCAGCCCGGTTTCAAACGCCAGAAACACCTCGACTTCATCCGGGTTCGCCTCCTCCACACTCTCCGGGTGTTCGTTGCGTCGGCGAAACTCTTCGCGCGCGATGTCATCTACCCGCTCCAGGCGAGCGGCGCCTTTGGCCAGGTTGACCAGGCGGCTTTCAAGGCTCGCGCCCGACGTCGACAAGGCATAGGCTTCGGATGCGAGCACCTTGATGCCCATATGGTTGAATACCTGGGCCCCCGCATCAGCGCAGGTGGTAGGCGCTGTCGCCATCTCGAACAGTTCCTTGCGCAACGTGCTGTCCAGGTCGATGGCCTCGATCATTCGCCATACCCGGCTGCTGAGCTGTCTGCGCAATTCACCGCCGGCCTGGTAATCGGCCGAGCGGGTCTGCTTCTGGATCAGCTGGAAAAAACCTTCAGAACCCGGTTCGGTCATCAAGTCGTGCCAGGCTTCCTGCCGGAAGGTGCCCAGCCCGGAGACCTCGGAGCTCCACCATTGAGAGTCGTCGTTCATCGGCCATTGGGCCATCGCATCGGTAGCGGCGTCGGTATAGAGCTGCTCGGGAGAAATGCCGACCGAGCGCCGATACTCTTTGAAAATGACCAGATTTACCTCTGAAAGATTCCTTTCGTACAAACGGGTTCGTGCCACGATGAAGGCATCCTCCGAGCCGGGTACGACGGTCGGCATTTTACTGATCGGGTTCTCCTGCAGATCCAGGAAAAAACCACGCGGTCGAGGCTTGCCGATGGGCGCGAAGAGGCCGTCGGGCCACGTGGTTGCGCCCGTGTTGCTCAAACTCAGGATTCTCAGCTTGGGCATGCGTTCAACGTTCGGCAGCCTCGACAGTTTCGGGTTGTCATCGAGCCTGAGCGTTTCCATGTGGGTCAGGTTTCGCAGTTGTTCGACAGCCGGGGGTGTCAACGTGATGTCGTTGTTCATCAGACGCAGTGTTCGAAGAAAATGCATCTTGCCAATACCCTCAGGCAGCTGCGTCAGCCCGCAACTCCTGGCACTCAGTTGCCGAAGATGGGGGAAGTCCTTCAACAGCCCGGTGGAGGTTGCGGAAAAGGTCGTGCGGTCCAGGTTCAAGGTGCTGACCTGATCGAGGTAGTGCTTGATATCCGGCAGCTTTTTCCACCAGCGTTCGAGATCAAGCACATCGAACTCGGTTGACAGATCCAGCGCATAACCGCCATCGACGGTGGTACTGCGTTCGCCGAAGACAGTGGGTTTTCTTTCAAAACAATCGACCAGCCGTTCGCAAATGTGTAGCCCGCCGCCTCGCAGGAACCCTTGTCGATCCGGCCCCCACGTATCAGGTTGCTGGTAGCGCCAACGATTGAGCAGCACGCGAAGATCATCCAGCTCGCGGTCCAGTCGTGTCAGTGTCCGATGCCCTTGCTCTTGCGAGCCCAGGGACCGAACAAAGGTATTGACCTCCCTGTCGTTGAAGTGGGGGTAGAGGTCCTGCACCCGTTCAGTGAGCGTGGCAGCTGTGATGGAAAGGCCGGGGCCGCGCAACAGCAGCATGTCTTCATGGTCAGCCAACGGCCGGATCGGCGGTGCGGCGAGTGCTGTGCGGCGTTCGGCAGGCGTCTCGGTCTTGACCATCACCCATTGTTTGAAAAAGGCTCCCTGGCCGGGTCGATAACCCAATTGCGTTTGTTGGTTTTTCGGCAAGGCCTTGAGCACGGCTTCGAAAAAATCAGCGGCTGCATGCAGCTTGTGGTTTTCGGCGTCCCAGACTTCGAATTGGTTCACGTCATCCCTGACCAGCACCCGGACCGTCGGCGCGTCCGGCGCACCCACACTGTTGCGCAGTGGCCCGGCATCGCTGCCTTCGCGAACCTCGATGCGCAATTGCGCGAACGTGTCGGTATGAATCCTGAGCGCGTTCAGCACCAGGCTTTCGGTTTCCGGCACCCACTGCGCGCCGTCGTGAAAGCCTTCATACGCATGGTTGGTCCGGGCTTCGAAGGCGGCTTCACGGGCGCGGCTTTTGAGGCTCAACGGTAGGCGTTGCTCCTGGGTCATGCGCTGGAGGTCCGCACCCTCGCTACTGTTCAACAACGTCTGTGCCGCTCGGGACGGCAGCTCCGGAAATGCCTGGCGAATCAGCCGAACCTGCGGATCGCTGGACGCTTGTGCCCCCTGATACAGCTGATTGACGATATCGGCGTTCAGGCGATTGGCTTCGTCCGCCAGACGATTACGCAGCGCTTGTACCCGATGGTTTTTGGCGATTGGCCCGCCGAGCACAGCGTGCAGTTCTTCTTCGCTGAGGAACTCGACCAGGCTTGGCGCAAACCGGTCGCTCATGATGTTGGCCAGGCTGGTGGAAAGTGTTTGCTCGTCAGTCGCGTCGGCATTGCCGTACTGGCGGAACCGGCCGCTCATGTCGGCGTTTTCATAGACCTTCAGGGCTTTATCCGAAGGCCAGCCGTCCAGGTAAGTCGCCAGCGGTTCAAACCAGTAAGACGATGAGTCCAGAGACAGGCCTGTTCGAATTCGTTCAATGGCTTGCCGGGTCTGGCGCTGGATGTTCAAGCGTTTGAGGCTGTCGTCCAGTAACGGTGGCGGGGCCGTGTTGTCGACATACATCCGGCGCAACGCACCGTCTTCGGTGCCGCTGGCGAGGCGAACATGTTCGAGTTCCGCATCGCTGAAACCGTCCACGGAGTGGCCGAGGCGACGCATCAGTGTCGGGTTCTGCCACGCGCGCGGGTTCTCCGCTTCGTGGGTCCAGGCGCCGAGACCGTTGTGTTTCAACTCGGGCAAATAGGCGTTGGGGCGGTGTGGGTGCTTGACGCGATAGTTGCCGGTCTTCGGGTCTTGTTGCACTGCGTAATGTTTTTCATCCAGCGGCAGAATGTCCTGGCCTTCGTGGGAATGAAGGCCCGATTCGTCAGGTCTGGAGTTGGCCGGTAAGGTGTAATCCGGCAGTTCGTAGGGTTTGAGATCGGGATGCCACAGGCGGGGCTGGCCGTCAGGCAGTTCCACCGGTTTCATGCCCTCGATCAGCGGCGAGAGCTTCAAGAGAGCGAACTGGCCAATCTGCGCGCCCACCGCAAAGGCTGCCAGCTGAACGACGTCGGTCACCACGCCCACGATATGCTCGGCGGCTTCGGTCCACAGGCCCAACGTCATGTCGACGATGCCTTCGATGACGTCGCTGGCAATCTGGTAGGCCGAGTAGACCATCATCAATTCGCCCAGGCCCGGGACGAAGGGGGTGGCGATCAACAGCGCGACGTTGAAGAGGTCCGAGACTATTTTTTTGAAATTCTCCCACCAGGCCCAGCGGGCGTTGCGATCGGTATCGGCGGTGGACACGGCAATGTGTCGGGCGTCATTGAGGATCTTGTTCAGTTTTTGCTGGTAAAGGTGTTCCCATAATTCGCCCGTGATCGGTGCGGCGCTGAAATGCAGACTGGGGTTTGTGACCGGGACTTCTCGCCAGCTAGGCCCTTGGTCCAGCGGTTCTTTCTGATGCCATTTCACCTCGAACAGGCGTTGTTGCAGCCCGCCGAAAAAATGCCCGCGCTCGTGCTGATCGACGAACCGGCTGAAGTACTGCCGGTACGTCATTGCGCTGGACGATATGGCGTCGTTGTCGCGCAGTTGGCGAGTCAGTTCATTCATGAAGTGGACGGTTGAGGGGTACTCTTTCAGTGGATGCTCAGGGTCCTGTGGGACGTAAGCGAATATCGGTACAACCTCGCGAGTGCGGTCCAGGTTCGGCGTAATCAACACGATCCCGGTGAGGCGGCTATTGAGAATGGACAGTTCAGCGAACCGCATCACCCGGCCATGACGGGTGAGGTTGCGCTGGCCATCGAGCATCTTCAGGATCAGGTCGCGGGCATCGGGGTCGATGTCGCCGGTCATCACCGCTTGTTGAGCGGCTGCCTTGAATGAGGCTTTCTCGCTCTCGACGACTTTGAGTTTCAAAAAACTCTGCGCGAGGCCATCGCTGGGCAGCAACCGCTCTTCAAGGTATTGGGTATAGCGGGCACCGATGTCCAGTTCGCGGCACAGGGCCTGGAACTGGGCGATGGACATTTTGCGTTTGATCGGCAGGGTGTCGAAGTGCCCGCGCTCATCGGGCTGGCTGATGAAGTCCGAATCGGGTTCGCAGGTTTCGCTACGTGCGAAGTTGTGTAAAGCGGCGTCCAGCAGCGAGACGGTTCGGGTGACAACACCGGCGGACGTGTTGATGACATACCAAGGGCGCTCCTTGGGTAAATAGAGATGCAAGTAAGTTGTTCTGACATCGGCATCGACGCCGAACTGTTCCATCAGCGCCTGGGTGAGTAAAGGTTCCGCGAACTCATAAATGTTTTGTAACTCTTCAATAAACCGGTCCACCGTGTTCTGCGCAGACCAGAGTTTAAGGTTGGCCTTTTGTAACTGCCTGTGATCGAAGTCTGTGGCTGTGGTTATCCATTGCGCAGCCCCTGTTCTTGCGAGGCTCAGCTCCCGAACCCTTTGCAATGAAGCATTCTTGAAGGCGGGGTGGATCCGACGCTTGATGAAGTCGTAATGGCGGCCTTTATTATCGCCTGCGGGCGGTGCCTGGGGCGCAGAGATACTTCCTTGTAAATCAGACATGCTTTTAATAAACCTTGAGCCGTTATCGGAGTCTCCAGCCTAACTCTCGGGGCTCAAAGTAAAAGTTTGAATTTCCACTGTTAAACAGGCATCCGTACTTATGAAACATTGAAATTTGCAAAGCCGAAAATAACTAATTACTACCCTCTTTGTGTGTTCCGTTTTATTGGCGCTGCGCTACGGTGGCAGGCTGACACAGCGTGTTGCTCCCCGGTTGCAGATACGGCGTGAGAATCGGTGCCATGCCTTTGAGTACCTGTACCGGCAATGCCGAGGTGAATTTGAAGGATTCGGCCGAGGCGCCGGGTACGAAGGCGGTCAGGGTGCCGAAGTGATGCTCGCCAATGTAGAACACGAACGTGGCGGTACGGTTGATCGATTTCGAGCTCAGCACCCGTCCACCGGAGCCGAAGGCTTCAATGCGGTTGTCACCGGTACCGGTCTTGCCGCCCATGGCCAGCGGGGTGCCGTTTGGCAGTTTGAACGTACCGGCGACCCGTTTGGCGGTACCGGCGTCTACCACTTGCGACAACGCTTCGCGCATCGCCGTCGCCACTTCCGATGGCATCACGCGTTTGCCTTTGTCCGGGTCATTGATCACCGTTGTTTCATACGGCGTGCCGGCGGCGAAATGCAGGCTGTCGATGCGCAGGGTCGGCATCCGCACGCCATCGTTGAGGATCGTCCCGATCAGCTCTGCCAGAGCCGCTGGCCGATCGCCGGAGCTGCCGATGGCGGTGGCCAGTGACGGTACCAGGTGGTCGAACGGGTAGCCGACTTTCTGCCAACGCTGGTGAATGTCGAGGAAGGCTTCGATCTCCAGCATGGTCCGGATGCGGCTGTCGCGAGCGCTCTTGTGCCGGCTCTTGAACAGCCAGCTGTAGACTTCCTGGCGCTCGAATTCACTGGCTTTGACGATCTGGCTGAACTTGGCGTCAGGGTGGTTCAGCAAGTAGCCCATCAGCCACAGGTCCAGTGGGTGGACCTTGGCGATGAAGCCCTGGTCGGGCAGGTCGAAGGCGCCCGGCCCGTAGGTTTTATAGAGTTTTTCCAGGCGCTCGTCAGTGAGTTTTTCGTTGAGCTTGCCGGCGGTTCTGTCGATATTCTTTTCGGTGTTCTTGGCCGTTTTCAGGTGCGCGCGCACAAAGCTGTTGAAGCTTTCCTGACTGGCTTCGGGCAACAGGTAACGGTGTACCGCGGCCAGGCGAATCGCCGTTGGGTGCATGCTGTCGAGGAAGGTCTCGAGGCGCGCCTGGGTGTCCTTCTTCTGGTACTTCTTCCAGAAACGCAGTAAAAACGCGGTGCCTTCGTGGTCGGCGAATTGCGCCAGATATTCCTGGCGCCGTGGGTTGTCATCGTCACTGAGCAACTGGCCGCTGCTGTTGGGCCCCGAGTAAGTGCAGTAGCGCACCAGGTCGCGCATCAGGCGAATGAACGGCAGGTTGATCGATTCGCGCAAGGCGTCGCGCAGGGTCGGGCTGCGGCCGTTGTCTTCCTTGCGGAAGTTGTGAAAGGTGTGCAGGCCGCCGCCAGTGAAAAATGACTCGCCGGGGTTGGCCGAGTACGTACGGTTGAGCGCCGCATCGAGCATTTTCGGCAGGCTGCGGTCAGTGTTCTGGATCAGGTAGTCAACGGCCCAGCGGCTAATCACGTCCTGTTCGGGGACCGCGGTTTTTTTCAGCACGGCCGGTGGCTGGTCGCCATAACGGTCGTGCAGTTCGGAGATGATTTGCAGGTAGGAGGTCAACACCCGCAGTTTGGCGGTGGAGCCCAGTTCCAGTTTACTGCCTTCGTTGATGTCGAAAGGCTGATCGGTGCTGTCGGTCTGCACGCGCACGCGCGAGCCATCGGGGGTCCGCTCGAACAGGGTGAAGCTGTAACGCACCTGGGTCGTGCTGGTGGGGGTCAGCAAGTGTTCGCCGAGCAGGCCCAATTGCGCCGCGTAGGTCGGGTCGGCCAGATGCTTGAGGTACTCGGTGGCCTTGGTTTGCAGGTCGTACTGCAAGGTACTGGTGGCCGACAGGTCAAGGCGATCGAGGTCATACAAGGGGCGATTGAGCAGGGCGGCCAGTCGGCTGCGCGCCACACTGATGCCCTTGTTGGATTCGATCGGTTGAATGGTCGGTTGTTGTTGCCAGTCGCGGTAGGTCACTTTGCTGGCCAGTGCGGCAGTGGCCAGCGGTTCGTCGATCACCCCATTTTGTGCGAGCAGGCGGATGTGGCTGTCGGTGAGTTCTACCAGTTCGTCACGGCCATTGGCCAAATAGTGTGAAGGCCGACGCTGGGCGATCATCAGCGACAGTACCTGGCGCAGGGCCAGACCGCGTTGAGACAGACTCTGCGGGTCACTGGCAACACTCGTCAGGGCTCTATTGACCTGATTGAAGTCGGCGCCGTACCACACGCGCAACCCTTCGGCCATGCCATGCACTTCACCGTGGCCGGGTACCGCCGACAGCGGCACGCTGTTGAGGTAATCGCGCACGATGTTTTGACGAGCCGTGAGGGTTTGCGGGCCATCTTGATAAGCGCGCACGCTGGCGGAAATCATCTGGCGGATTTTCTCGCTGCCGGACACCGTGAGGCCATCGGGCGAGTGACGGTATTTTTCCAGTTGAGTGGCCAGGGTGCTGCCACCGGCAGTCTGACCGGGCAGGTGCAACAGTTTGGCGACTTGCGACCAGGCCGCCTTGCCAAAGCGCGGCCAGTCCACAGCGGGGTTGGCCAGGGGTTGTTTAGGGTCGAGCAGGTCGCGGTTCTCGATGAACAGCAGGCTATGCACGACCAGCGGCGGGATCGCGGCAAAGCTCGAATACAGTTGCTGCGGATAGTTGTACTGATACAACGGCAAGGCGCGGCAGTCGGTAATGGACAGGCCGGCCTGGATTTTCTCCGCGTAGGGCACGAAGAAGCCCTTTTCGCTGTAGTCGAACAGTTTCGGTGAGAACCGGGTTTGTGCAGAGATCATGTAGCCACGCTTGAGCAAACGCGGCAAAAACTCACCCAGAGAACTGTAGCCCAGGCGCTTGTCGAAAGGCCCGGCACCCGGATAGAAAATCGAATCGCTGGGCCCCGGTTGCATCGAGTAACTCAGCGATGCAGCAAACTGGCTGAATTCGCGCGCCTGCAGTTTCGAAGTACGCATTTCCTTGGAGGCTGCCCAACCGAGCGCAATCAGAATAATCAGTAACAACAACCAGAACAGTCGCCAGCCATAACGAGGACGGCGAGTTTTTTTCGGTAAAGGCGCTTCTTCCACGCGATCAGTCGGTTCCACAGTTTTACTCGAATCGGATTGCCACAAAGCGCCCATAGTCGATTGATCCATTTACGTAGATTGATCGGACTTGTCTGAAGCTTAGTCGCTGGTTGGAACCGGTGAAAATTTTGTGAATGCAAAAAAATGCGAACCCATCACTGACCGTGGCGAGGGAGCAGGTACCCCCGAACGTCAATGTGGCGAGGGAGCTTGCTCCCGCTGGAGTGCGAAGCAGTCCCGAACCTGCAAGCGCGGTTTGTCAGGTGAATTGCGTTTATCTGTTCTGCGGCGGCTTCGCCCCCGAGCGGGAGCAAGCTCCCTCGCCACAAAAGCAGGAACCGCTCTAATGATGTGTTCACAGCCAGCTTGCATCCCAAAGCGGATAGTCTCCGATGTTTTCCACCAACCCGGCCCGCAATGGGTTGGCGACGATGTATCGGGCGAATGGGCGCAGGTCTTCACCGTCGCGTATTGCCCTGTCGTGGTAACCGCTTTGCCAGAAGGCTCCTGAGCCATTAACCGCTCTATTGATAGTGAGTGTGCTACGAGATTTGATTGATTGCATGACCTGAGACAGGGTGCCTTGCTTCAACTCAAGCAACCAATGGAAATGATCAGGCATGACGACCCAGGCCAGAGAGTCGATTTGATTGCTTTCATGAGCCCGTTTCATTTCTGTTACCAGCAATCGGCCTATACGCCAGTCGGCGAAGAGCGGGCACCGCTGGTGAACGACGGTCGTGACCATATAGGCCCGTCCGGGTTCAGAGTACCTGCCACGGCGTAGACAATGAGAGTTTGGGCGGGGATGCATTCCATTGCGTCCTTAGGTCTGGGGTATCAATTGACCTTAGCTGCCCAGCCATAGAGTCGAAGCTGCCACTGCTGAGTGAAAAGTCCGAAAACACTGAAGTCCTCAATGTGGCGAGGGAGCTTGCTCCCGCTGGAGTGCGAAGCAGTCCCAAACCTGTGAGCGCGGTTTGTCAGGTGAATTGCGTTTATCTGTTCTGCGGCGGCTTCGCCCCCGAGCGGGAGCAAGCTCCCTCGCCACGGAGGCTGGTGGTTGTCAGAGAGTGTTGGGCTAGAGCCATCAAGCTGGTAAATACGGCCTAGGTAGGGGCATGACGCTGCACCATTGCTGTGCAATACTCGGTGCCGTTTCGCTGGCGAGTTCACGGAAGAATCCCAGGTAATGCCCCTCCGCAAATGCGGATTTTGCCGAGAATTCCCGCTGAATCTTGTCGTTTATATAGTGAAAAGCCCTGCGTTGAGCTTTTTATACTGCACGCCCCGCTGATCTTGCAGGTTTTGTCCTACAAGACGGATCTACCCATGACGTGGATCCGGTTTCAGGAAGTCCAGGCTTATCGGTTTGTACTTCGACACTCGGTGGCTATATCCAATAACAAGACGAGGTTTACCCCTATGCCCGTTGGCAATCACCTGCCCCACGGCGAGACCGCTCACGGCGGCCCGCTCAAACGCGAACTCGGCGAACGGCATATTCGCTTGATGGCGCTCGGCGCCTGTATCGGTGTCGGTCTGTTCCTCGGTTCAGCCAAGGCCATCGAAATGGCCGGCCCGGCAATCATGCTGTCTTACATCATCGGTGGCCTGGCGATCCTGGTGATCATGCGCGCCCTTGGCGAAATGGCGGTGCACAACCCGGTCGCCGGCTCGTTCAGTCGTTACGCACAAGATTATCTCGGCCCGTTGGCGGGTTTCCTCACGGGCTGGAACTACTGGTTCCTGTGGCTGGTGACCTGCGTCGCGGAAATTACCGCGGTGGCGGTGTACATGGGCATCTGGTTCCCCGATGTGCCGCGCTGGATCTGGGCACTGGCGGCGTTGGTGAGCATGGGCTCGATCAACCTGATCGCGGTCAAGGCCTTCGGTGAGTTCGAGTTCTGGTTCGCCCTGATCAAGATCGTCACCATCATTGCGATGGTGGTCGGCGGTGTCGGTGTGATCGCCTTCGGTTTCGGCAACGACGGCGTTGCGCTGGGGATTTCCAACCTGTGGAGCCATGGCGGTTTCATGCCCAATGGCGTGCAGGGTGTATTGATGTCCCTGCAAATGGTGATGTTCGCCTATCTGGGTGTCGAGATGATCGGCCTGACGGCCGGTGAAGCGAAGAACCCGCAGAAGACTATTCCGAACGCCATCGGCTCGGTGTTCTGGCGCATCCTGCTGTTCTACGTCGGCGCGCTGTTTGTGATTCTGTCGATCTACCCGTGGAACGAAATCGGCACTCAGGGCAGTCCGTTTGTGATGACCTTCGAGCGTCTGGGCATCAAGACCGCTGCCGGCATCATCAACTTCGTGGTGATTACCGCCGCGTTGTCGTCCTGCAACGGCGGTATCTTCAGCACCGGGCGCATGCTTTATAGCCTGGCGCAGAACGGCCAGGCCCCGGCCGCTTTCGCCAAGACCTCGAACGGTGTGCCGCGTCGCGCCTTGTTGCTGTCGATCGGCGCGTTGCTGCTGGGCGTGTTGCTCAACTACCTGGTGCCGGAAAAAGTCTTTGTCTGGGTCACTGCCATCGCGACTTTCGGTGCGATCTGGACGTGGGTGATGATCCTGCTGGCGCAGCTCAAGTTCCGCAAAGGCCTGAGCCCGGCTGAACGTGCCGGTCTCAAGTACCGCATGTGGCTGTACCCGGTAAGTTCCTACCTGGCGCTGGCGTTCCTGGTGTTGGTGGTTGGCCTGATGGCCTACTTCCCGGACACCCGCGTCGCACTGTACGTGGGGCCTGCGTTCCTGGTGCTGCTGACGGTGCTGTTTTATGTGTTCAAGTTGCAACCGACCGGTGTTCCGCAAGGTGCGGTGCGCGCGGCTTCGTAAGCGGCTAGCGCAGTAAAGAAAAAGCCCCGGTCGCAAGATCAGGGCTTTCTCGTTTTGGTTGGGACAACGCGATTTACCTGTGGCGAGCGAGCTTGCTCGCGCTGGAGTGCGTAGCGCTCCCAAACCTGCGGTCTGTCAGGTAAATCGTGTTTATCTGTTCTGCGGCGGCTTCGCCCCCGAGCGGGAGCAAGCTCCCTCGCCACAGATGTGCGCTTTGATCATCTAAACCGCGGCCACTTGCGCCGGTCGGTTCAGCCGTTTGTTCCAATCCAGCCACGCGGCCAGTACCGCCATCAATCCCGCCCCCAGCAGGGCGCTGAAAACCTGCATGACCAGCGCATCCCCGGCCAGCGAGTTGAGCATGTCCGCCAGCGGCGCCAGCAGCACACCCAGACAAAACACTTCCAGCGAGTAACGGCCCATGCGGCAGCTTTGCCGCGCCAGCCAGTTTTGCGTCCAGCCACTGTTGGGCAAGAGTTTGGCGATGACGTAAGCCAGTGCCAGAAAGTGCAGCAGCCGCGCCGGTGACAGGTTGGTCTTGTTGATCGGATACAGCCATTCGCCCAGCATCCGGGGCATGAACGCGTCATGCACCGTCGGCCATTTCCACGACACTGCGATCAGCCCGGTGATCAGCAGATAGATCGCTGCCGCAACAAACAGTGGCTGTTGTGGCAAGGCGCGAGTGTCCGGCAAAGCGGGGCGCTGACCGTGAATTGCCGCTGCGCCACCGAGGATAAACAGCAACTGCCAGGCCATCGGGTTGAAGAACCACACGCCACCCTCGGTTGCCGCCAGGTTCCATTGAAACCAAGGCGCCAGCATGTACAACACCACCGACAACCCGACCACGTACTCGGCCTTGCGCAGCAACATCGGCAACACCAGCGGCAGCCCGAGCAACAGCAGAATGTACAACGGCAACGGGTCCATCAGGTTGGGTTTGAAGCGCAGCAGCAACTCATCGACCAAGGCCTGTTGCGGATTGCTGAGGAAGTATTGCAGGCCCATTTCCCGCACCAGGTCACGGGTTTCCACGTGGCTGTTGGCAAAGAACACGATGCCCATCAGCACCGCCAGCAGAAAGATATGCACCACGTACAGCACCCAGGCGCGGCGCAGGATTTTCACCGTCGCAACCAGCAAGCCATCGCGTCGGGCAATCTTGCCGTAGGCCAGCACCGCCGCGTAGCCCGCCAGAAACACGAAGATTTCCGCCGCATCGCTGAAACCGAAATTGCGCACGGTGAAATGGGCGAGGGGGTTCTGTGGCACGTGATCCCAGAAAATGAAGATCAGTGCCAGTCCGCGAAAGAAATCGATACGAAGGTCGCGTCCTTGGGTCATGACAACGGGCTCTTGAACAGATGTGAATAAAGGGTGGTCAGCGGGGCAAAAGAGTGTGCGCCGCACATCGGCGGCGCGCAGGGTGGCGTGATTTGGCGGCAATTGCAAAGGCCGGATATTACTGGATGTCTCAGCGGCGAACGGGGGCGGGCTGGGGCGTACCCCTGAACGTTGAAGCGCGTCGCTAGAACGGCATTTTGGCCATTGGTCTATTTGTTGACTGGAAAATAGACAAGCGGACCAAGGGTGCCAAGCTTTCAACTGGGCAGGTGTTCAGACTGGAAACAAACGCAATGGACATGAAAGCCGCATTTCACGGTTTCCCCAGATTCGTGTCGGTTGGCCTGCTTAATACGTTGATCCACTGGTCAACGTTTTTTGTTCTGCACACAGTCATGGGTTTTCGCCAGGCACCCAGTAACTTCGTGGGCTTTTGCCTGGCCGTTTCGTTTTCCTTTTATGCCAATGCGCGATACACCTTCAAACAAAGAACCAATGTTCCACGGTATGTGCTGTTTGTCGGGTTCATGGGCGTGTTGAGTTATGGCGTGGGGTATGTGGCGGATCAGTTACTGCTGCCAGGGTTGATGACGTTGGTGGTCTTCTCCGGTATCAGCCTGGTCTGCGGTTTTTTCTACTCGAAATATGTCATTTTCCGGGGGCGTAAGCAGTGAAGATCTCGCTGATTGTTCCCGTGTTCAACGAAGAACAGGCGATTAACCTGTTTTATCAGGCGGTTCGTCAGGAACTGTCGATCGCTGATTGCGACGTCGAGATCGTGTTCATCAATGACGGCAGTTCCGACCAGACGGCAGCGCAGGCCAAAGCCATCGCGTTGGCTGACGAGCATGTGCTGGTCATCAATTTTTCGCGCAATTTCGGCAAGGAGCCCGCGTTGTTTGCCGGGTTGGAGTACGCCACCGGCGATGCGGTGATACCGATGGATGTCGATTTGCAGGACCCGATCAATGTGATCCCCCTGTTGATCCGGGAGTGGCAGAACGGGGCGGATGTGGTACTTGCCAAGCGCCACGATCGCACCGCCGACAGTTATATGAAACGGCACAGCGCGGCATTGTTCTATCACCTGTTGAACCGGATCGCTTACACCCGGATAGAAGAGAACGTCGGTGATTTCCGGTTGATGGACCGCAAGGTCGTGAACGTGATTCGCACGCTTCCGGAGCACCGGTTGTTCATGAAGGGCATCCTCTCGTGGGCGGGGTTCAACACCGCCGTCGTCGAATACGAACGGGCCGAACGCGTGGCGGGCACCACCAAGTTCAATATCTGGAAACTCTGGAATCTGGCGCTGGAAGGGATTACCTCTTTTAGTACAGTGCCCTTGCAGTTGTGGACGTATGTCGGTAGCGCGATTTCCCTGTTTGCAATTATCTATGCCATTTACATGGTGCTGGACAAGATTTTCTTTGGCAATAATGTGCCGGGATACCCTTCGTTGATGACCGCCATTTTATTCCTGGGCGGTGTTCAACTGATTGGTATCGGCATACTGGGTGAGTACGTGGGGCGGATCTATATTGAATCGAAACACCGACCGAGGTACGTGGTGAAAGATATTGTGGGCGGCAAAGGAGCGCCGAAATGAAGGTGGCGAGTGTATTAAGTAGGGAGTTGCCCAGTCGTGAAGTGTTTTTGTTTTTTTTACTCGCCACGCTTGTTTATGTACTCCCTCTGATATTGGTCGATTATTACTATATAGATGATAACTGGCGGTCCTTGGCGGCCGGTACTGGCTGGACGGAGCAGGGACGGTTACTGGTCGAGCTGTTTTACAACGCCTTGAGCTTCACCTCGGGCGCTCCCGATCTGTTCCCCTTTCCCTTGCTGATCGCCACGCTTGCCATGGCGTTTGCCTTGACGAAACTGACGATGCATTACTACAAAACACCGACTGTTTCATGCTGTCTGGTGCTCTTGCCACTGTGGTACAACCCGTTTTTTCTACAAAACTTATCGTATCAATATGACGGGCCGGCAACAGTGTTGAGTCTGGTGGCGGTGATCTATGCATTGGTATTTCAACATAAAGCTGGCGTCGTTCAGGCGCTGGTGCCCGGCGCGTTGATTGCCGTGGGGCTCAGTTTGTATCAACTGAGTATCAATGTGTTTTTGGGGTTGTGCTGCATCGAGTTCGTGAGAGCTCTTGATAATAAGCAGTCCCTTGCCTGTTTATTGTCAATGGCCGGAGCGAAAGCCTTGCAGTTGGCGGCAGGCTTGATCATTTATTTTTTGTTGGCCTATCCACTCATGACCCATGAGCGTCTGGAGATGATCCCGTTCAATACGAGTGGGCTGTTGCTGATCCTGAACAATGCAGGCGTATTGGTTGGAAAAATCGGATTGCTGTTTCAGGGAGGGAATCGTTGGCTGGCATGGCTGGTGGCGGTGTTTGCTGTCGTTGGGGGAGCGCGGGTTGGGCGAAATATCACCCAGGGGAAAGAGACGTCGTTAAATAAGATGCTGCTGTTTTTTTTGTATGTGCTTATGGTTTTATTCCTGGTTTTTCTGGTGTCAGGTTCGGCCCTGTTATTCAGGTTTTTCAATGAGGGTGCCAGAACCTTGTTGGGTTTTGGCGTGCTGCTGGTGTTTTTGTTTTACCTGACTCATCAGTGGTTAGTAACGGTTAACACCAGGCTCGGTGTTGTATTGCTTGTGCCATTGCTCAGTATGCTGTCGATGTCGTATGCCTATGGGCGGGTACTGAATTTGCAAAAGGAGTTTGGGCTGAATGCTGAATTCAATATGGCCTATGATATTGCCTCCCATCGAGGCTTGCGCGAAGCGAAGCGGATATACATGTCGATCAGCTATTCAAACAGTTGGTTGCTCAGCGCCAAGGGAAGTTTTGAGCGGATCCCGGTACTGAAATACATACTTAATATTGATTTTTACATGTTGTCTGAAAACCTGCTCAGGGCGGGCATTACCAATGTGGTTATTGAAGATGAGCGGAGAAATGCGACGCGGGTGGGATATCAAGGGTACGCGCCCGTGGTGGACAGTAAGTTTTACTCCATGTACCTGATTGGCGATTATGGCTTTATCGTTATGAAGGAAGTGCCCTCTTCTGGAGAGGATAAGTGGTAAGCCGGGTTAACCATTCGAGTGCCCGCACTCTCCAGGGCATGTGCTGGATACTGCTGATTATGCTCGTGGCGGCAGGGGTGCGTTTTTACGCCTTGAGCAAACCCGCTGTCTGGGCCGATGAAGGGTTTACCTTGCTGTTGAGTTCATACTCGCCCTCCCAAATCCTGTTCCATACGGCCCGGGATGTGCACCCGCCGCTGTATTATCTGTTGTTGCATGAATGGATGAATGTGTTCGGAAATGGCGTTTTTGCTGCCCGAAGCCTGAGCGCACTGGCGGATGTCGCAAGCGTCGGGCTGGGCATCTGGCTGGTTCGTCTGGTCAGTACGCGACGGGCGGCGATGCTCGCCGGAATCATGCTGGCGTTACTGCCCATAGCGGTACGCTACAGTCAGGAAGTTCGTATGTATGCGGTGCTCGCGCTATTGATGGTGAGCGCGACGATTGCTTTCGTCTACTGGGTAAAAGGCTCAGGCAGTCATTGGCCGCTAGCCATCTATGCATTACTGATGGCCGCAGGACTTTATACCCACTATTTTGCCGCGGTGTGCATGGCGTCACACTGGGCCTGGCTGTTGGTATCGAGGTTTAAGAGCACGTTGTTAGCGCCTGCATGGTGGATGGCCAATGGAACGGTCGTTTTACTGTTCATGCCCTGGGTGCCGAGCCTGATGAACCAGTTAAGGTTTTCCGGCTTTAACTGGATAGCGCCGCTGGATGTTCCTACGCTGGTGTCAGCGTTCTGGCAGTTTGTGAGTTATAGCGATGGGCCAAAAGAATCAATCTGGCTGTTCTACAGTGTGCCGTTATTGATGTTGCTGGTGTCGGCAGTCATTGTCATGCGGGACACGAGTGAGAAAAAACTCGGCACGCTGCTCGTCATGTATACCTGGTGTCCGTTGGTATTGATTGCAGGGGTCTCACTGGTTCGGCCGCTGTTTATTTACCGTTATTTTGTGTTTGCAGCGCTGGGTTTTCCGATGATTCTGGCGATGTCACTGGATGCTCTGTGGGAGCGCGTAAAAACGTTGTTTTTTGTCCTGTTGCTATTGATAGTGTCGATGGAGAGTGTCGGGTTATATAACGTTCATCAACGGGGCCATAGTGTGTATGCCGAAGTCAACAAGGTCGATGCGTTGGCGCAATACATTAATGCCTCTGCTCGTCCTGATGACGGTGTCGTGGTAGTCAACCGGTTTCTTTACTATCCCTTTGCGTATTACAACAAGACTGGCGTGACACCGATGCTGTATACGCCCCCTCAAAAGGACGGCACTTCCGGACGTCCGGATGGCTATCAAACCTCGACACTGACTCAACAAAACGCCGATAAGGTCTATCTCGATGATCTTGAACGCCTGACACCGGGTTCAGGTCGTGTGTGGGTGCTGGACGGCCGTGGTGACGGGGCGCAACAGGTCGTTATCCCTGAAAACTGGCGGTTGCTCGATACCTTTACCCAAGGGGATGGGGACGTCCGATTATTTTCAGTAAGTCCCGGAATTCCGTGAGGAATCAAAAAAAAACAATCCGGGGCAGCTCCTTTGGCTAGCCTTTATCGATGACTGCAGGCCGTTTTATCGAGAGTGTTTAGCGTAAACACGGAGTCACGATGACGGTGAGTCGTCCGTGGACAGGCACCTGTTTCTATCAGGGTTACGTGTCGGGGGAGAAAATATGCGCTTTCAGCGTCGTGACGATACGGGGTTTCTATCCCTGCGCTCATCGGTAGAAAACGGTGGGTGGGTGCTGGTCATGATGCTCGCGATTGTTGTTCGGTTTTATTGCATCAGCCTTCCTTATTTCTGGACCGATGAAGCGTTCTCGGCGTTGGTGGGGGGGCAGTCGCCGGAGCGTATCTGGTTTCACCTGGGGCATGACGTTCATCCGCCGCTGTATTTTCTGGTGCTGCATGCCTGGATGGCGGTTTTTGGTGAGAGTGTGTTTGCGATTCGGGCCCTGAGTGCGCTGGCGGGGGTTGCGACAGTCGCGTTGGGCATGTGGCTGATGCGATTGATCAGCACACCGAGGGTGGCCTTGTTGGCCGGGTTGTTTCTGGCCTTGTTACCGATATCCGTTCGCTACAGCCAGGAAGCCCGGATGTATACGCTGGAGGGGGTATGGCTGCTGGGTGCAACCATCGCCTTGATCTATTGGCTTAAAAGCGCTCGCAACCGATACCTGATGAGCTATCTCGTGCTCATGACGGCCGCGTTATACACCCATTACCTGGCTGTTTTATGTCTGCTGTCTCACTGGCTATACCTCGTTGTCTTGCGTCTTCAGCGAGATAAAACGCTTCATTACCTTTCGCGGCCAATGTGGTGGGGCACGAATGTGGCCATTGGTGTTCTTTATATTCCCTGGTTGATCAGCCTGGGTAATGAGCTGTTTTTAAATACGGAGAAGCTGGAGACCGGAGGGGATATTTTCTGGATCCCTGAATTGACGATCTATACGTTGCCTTCAGCGGTCTGGAAGTTTTTGACGGTGAAGAGTGGACTGGAGTTTGCCAGCCCGATTTATGTACTGCTTCCGGCGCTGGTAATGGCATCGGTGGTGTGGATCGGGTTCAAGGAAAGAAGCCGGTTGAAACTTGAGCTGTTACTGGTTATCTACGTGCTGTTGCCGGTGTTGATTGTTTTTGTGGTGTCATTCGGTTTTCCCATCTTTGTTGAACGGTACATGGCCTTTGCGGCGCTGGGCTTGCCGATGATAGTGGCGTTGGCAATCAGCCGGCTTGCCCGTCATACGCGTGCCCTGGCGTGGATATCTGTCCTGTTGATGATCGGTGTTCAACTCATGGGGCTCAATACGATCTATCAACAACAAGATGATCTGGATGATCCACGCAATGCCTCCCAGTATCCGCTTGACGATATTGTGTCGCGTATCAATGAAAATGCGATCGCAGGCGATAACATCATTGTGGATGGCGCGTACTGGTATTACAGCGTTGCTTACTACAATCGCTCCGACATTCAACCAAGGCTGTATCAGGCGCCCTGGGATAACAGCGCGGCTCACCGACCCAACGGTTATGGCGCGTCGACGTTGATTTATCAGGATCGGGATAAGGTGTTTCTCGACAATCTGGTCAGCGTATCGCCCGACATCAAACGAGTGTGGTGGGTGACATCGACTCGCCTGGCGGATGAAGAAAACCACTTTCCAGGCAATTGGCAGTGCCTGTTCGCGCAAGGCTTGGGGGACATGGAGCTTCGACTCTATGTGACCCGCGCCTCGGCAGAGCAAACCACCACCGCCACCACCACCGGTGGCGGCTGTGCTACCCAGCCACCTGATAGTCGCGAGTATGCCTTACACGACATTGGCCTCAAAGCTGTCAGCCCGGGCCATCTGCCACATCCCGAATAGAACACTCGTTCACTTCTTTTGTATCTTGCATGGAGGTCAGAATTCATCCATCAGCACAACAATGCAATCTTTGGCCTGATAGCGGTTGATTTGCGGCACAAGCCGTCTGAAGTGTTCTGACTGGCAATGAGCGTCCAGCGCGGCCTGATTCGGCCATTGCTCAACGAAGATGAAATGCCCCGGGTCTTTCTGATCGACGAACAGGTCGTAGGCAATGCAATCCGGCTCCTGTCGGGTTTTCTCCACCAATTCGGTGTACCACGGGCGGACAGTTTCGATATGTTCGGGTTTGATGAAATCCCGGGCAATTACTTTCAGCACTGTTTCTTCCTTGGAAAGAGCGCCAATCTCGCGACGAGATTGGCGTAAAAACTATCTTCAAACGGCCACTTCATTCGCCTCAAAACTATCCGCCCGAGCCATCTGCCACATCCGTGAATAGAACTCGCCATTCACTTCCCCGGTCAGCAATTCGCCGGGTTTGAGGAACACGTGCAATTGGGAGAACAGTTTGATCTCGGTCGCTGACATGCGCCGTACCAGGTGTTTGGCCGACAGCTGCGACGGGTGTTCGAGGCCTGCCGCGGCGAGCATCTCGGCCAGGGCCTTGAGGGTGCTGCGATGGAAGTTGAACACGCGCTGGGCCTTGTCTGGCACCACCAATGCGCGTTGGCGCAGGGTGTCTTGAGTGGCGACGCCGGTCGGGCACTTGTTGGTGTGGCAGCTTTGCGACTGGATGCAGCCGATGGCAAACATGAAACCGCGGGCCGAGTTGGCCCAGTCGGCGCCAATCGCCAGGACGCTGGCGATGTCGAAGGCGCTGACGATTTTGCCGCTGGCGCCGAGTTTGATCTTGTCCCGCAGGTTCAGCCCCACCAGGGTGTTGTGCACGAACAGCAGGCCTTCACGCATCGGCACGCCGATGTGGTCGGTGAACTCCACCGGCGCAGCGCCAGTGCCGCCTTCCTTGCCGTCGACCACGATGAAGTCAGGCAGGATGCCGGTTTCCAGCATGGCCTTGGCAATGCCCATGAATTCCCACGGGTGGCCGAGGCAGAACTTGAAGCCCACCGGTTTGCCGCCCGACAGCTCACGCAGTTGCTTGATGAAGTGCATCATTTCGATCGGCGTGGAGAACGCGCTGTGGCGCGATGGCGACACACAGTCCTGGCCCATCGGAACGCCACGCGTGTCGGCAATTTCCTGGGTCACTTTATGCTTGGGCAGAATGCCGCCGTGGCCGGGTTTGGCGCCCTGGCTCATTTTGATTTCGATCATCCGCACCTGCGGGTCTTGAGCCTGGGCGGCGAAGCGTTCCGGGTCGAAGCGTCCGTCGGCGGTGCGGCAGCCGAAGTAGCCGCTGCCCAGTTCCCAGGTCAGGTCGCCACCGTGTTCGCGGTGGTAGGGGCTGATGCTGCCTTCACCGGTGTCATGGGCGAAGTTGCCGAGTTTGGCGCCCTGGTTGAGGGCGCGAATCGCGTTGGCGCTCAGCGAGCCGAAGCTCATGGCCGAGATGTTGAAGACTGAGGCCGAGTACGGTTTTGTACATTGCGGGCCACCAACGTCCACCCGGAAACTGCTCGGGTCACTTACGGGGGCCGGGCGCATCGAATGGCCGATGAACTCGAAACCCGACTGGTACACGTCGATCAGCGTGCCAAAGGGTTTGTCGGCACTTTCGTTCTTGGCCCGCGAATAGACCAACGAACGCTGGGCCCGGGAGAAGGGCAGGGCGTCGCTGTCGGATTCGAGCAGGTATTGGCGGATTTCCGGGCGAATGCCTTCGACCAGATAACGGATATTGCCCAGGATCGGGTAGTTGCGGCGTACCGCGTGAGGGCTTTGCAGCAGGTCGAAAATACCCAGCAGGCTCAGCAGGCCAGTGACGATGGAGATTGGCCAGAGCCAGTCGTATTCAAGAAACGGCAGGCTGGCGAGGGTGAAAATCACACAGACGGCAAAGAAGGCGTAGCGGCTCAGGAGTGACAGGCTCATACGGTTTCCTTGGGTTCGGACTCAATCAGTTATTGGATCTACTTCGTAGCAGCTGCCGAGCCTGCGAGGCTGCGTTCGGCCGCACAGCGGTCGTAAAATCATGCAACGCATTGTTTCAGGCAAACCGCGTACACAGATTTGCGAGGACTTCGTCCTCGAACGCCGCCTCGCAGGCTCGACAGCTGCTACACGGGTGCGGCTCGGCACCTATGTCAATCGCAGGCGAGCCAGCGACTACGTGTTTTGTGCCTGGAGAAATATAGAGAACAGTTCGGACTGGGATTTGATCCCCAGCTTGCTGTAAATGTGTTTCTTATGGACTTTCACGGTTTCGGCAGAGATTTCCAGCTTACGAGCGATTTCCTTGCTGGAGCAACCGCTGAGCATCCAGCGACCGACGTCCAGCTCTCGGGCTGTCAGTTGTGCGCCCTTGAGCTGTTTAACCGAGGCTTCGAGGCGGATACGCCAGTCGCTGTGTTGGGCCGGTTGCGCAGGCGTCGGTGTTTCATTGATTTCAAACGGCAGGCGCTGACGCAGCAGGCTCGACACCCAGGGCTGGATCAGTGACAGCAGGGCTATTTGTTCGCTGCTGAAACGCTGTTTGCTACCCAGCGAAAGGCACAGCGTACGGTCGTCCTCAAGTTGGCAATTGAACTGGATTTCGTCGGCCACCACATTCAGACGAAAGTAGCGCTGGTAATACTCGGTCAGTTCGAAATGCTCCGGTGCCACCTCGGACAAACGATAGAGGCCGGTGCGCGATTGTTCGCGGCAGGCGATGTAGAAGGGATCCAGCAGGAACAACCCCATGAGGTAGTCCTGAAACAGCGGGTCCGGGCTGCCGCCCTCGCTCGGGCTTTCGGCGAACACCTGCGGGAGTTGATCGTCATTGAAGAGCAGCGCCACCCAGCTGTCGAAGGTCACGTACTGATCCAGCAGGCGCAGCAGTTGCGTCCAGAAATTGGGTTTGTCCAAGGCGTCAATCAACTGCCCGACCGAGCGGTGCCAGGCGATGTCTTCCAGCGAGAGTTTCATTCGTCGATCCCTATCGGCCGATTTGCTGCGGTGCATACTGGCGCACAGGGACTGGCTGGGCAATCATCGAAAGATCGCAGATTCAGGTCACGAGGTTTGACTGGCGGATTGGCAGTTCGATGCGAAAGGTAGTGCCCACCCCGATTTCGCTGCGCACGGTAATGTCGCCACGATGCTTTTTCACAATACCGTAGGACAATGACAGGCCTAATCCGGTCCCCTGGCCCACTGGTTTGGTGGTGAAGAACGGATCAAAGATTTTCTGCAGGTATTCGGGCGCGATGCCTGAGCCGGTGTCTGCCACTTCGATCCAGACTTTTTCCCCGGCAACCCCGTTACTCAGGGTAATGGTCCCGCGTTCGGGCCCCATGGCCTGGGCGGCGTTGACGATCAGGTTCATGATCACCTGATTGATCTGCGAGGGCAGGCACTCGATCTCGGGAAGCGTCTGATACTGCTTGATCACGTCGGCCTTGTACTTGAGTTCGTTGGCGACAATGTTCAGCGTCGAATCAATCCCCGTTTGCAGATTGACCGACTGCCACTCCTGGCTGGTGTCTACGCGTGAGAAGTCCTTCAGGTCCCTGACGATTTGCCCGACCCGGTTGATGCCGTCCTTGGACTCCTTGATCAGCAGCGGAATGTCTTCACGCAGGAAGTCCAGTTCCACTTCTTTACGCAAGGTTTGGAGCCGTTCGAGAAGCTCGACGGAGCCAATGGCTTCTTCGGCCCCCTGATAGGCGTCGAGCATGCTCTGCAACTGCTTGAAGTAACCGTCCAGGGCGCCGAGGTTGGAAGAAATAAAGCCGATGGGGTTGTTGATTTCATGGGCGACACCCGCCGCCAGCTGCCCCAGGGATGCGAGTTTTTCCGACTGTATCAACTGGCTTTCGAGCTGCTTGCGCTCGTCGATCTCCTGTTGCAGTTCGACGCTCGCTTGCTGGAACTGCCGGGTCCGGCGTTCTACCAGGTGCCCCAAATGATCCAGTTGCACGCTGGCGCGTTCGGTCATGTCCCATTTGCTGGTCAGGGTATTGGCCATCTGCTGGACTTCGATGTTGTCGAAGGGTTTTTTCAGGATCAGCAGCCGGTCGTGGGCCTGCAAGCGATTGAGCAGGTCATCCCAGGAGTAGTCGGAATACGCCGTACAGACCACCACCTGCAAACGCGGATCGGCTTGCCATAAATGCTCGATGGTTTCGGCGCCGTCCCAGCCCTGTGGCATGCGCATGTCGACGAACGCCAGTGCATAGGGGCGATTGTCGTGTTTGGCCTGAACCAGTTTGCCCAAGCCTTCCTGGCCAGCATAGGCCGAATCCAGTTCGAAGCCTTGGCTCGTCGCCTTGATTTGGGTGCCGAACAGCGCCGACTCCATCTCGTCCAGTTCGCCGTGCTGTGGCAGCTCAGGTGCCAGGATCTTGCGAAAGTCGTCATGGATCGACGGTGTGTCGTCGATCAGCAGGATGCGTCGATTCGATGACTGCTTCATGTTTCACCTTCGGCGATTTTCAAGGGGAGTTTCAAGGTGAACAGTGCACCTTTTCCCGGACCGTCGCTGTGGGCTGTCAGGTGGCCATTCATCTCGATGGCGGCGAGGGCGCAACTGTGCAGGCCAAAACCGTGACCTTCCTTGCGCGTGGTGAAACCGTGGGCAAAGATCCGGGTCATGTTTTCGGCCGAGATGCCTTCGCCTTCATCCTTGACGCTGACCTGCAGCGTTGCGTCGTCGACCACCTTGACCCCCAGGGTCATTTCCCGGGGACGGTCGCTGAGGTCCGACATGGCGTATTTGGCGTTGCTGATCAGGTTGATCAGGATCAGCAACATCCGGTGTTTATCGCCCATGACCGTGGGCACTTCGGCGTAGTCCTTGACCACGGTGACATGGTGGCGGGTCAGGGCGCCCGAGTTCATGCGCAGGGCATCTTCGAGCAGTTCGCTGACTTGCAGCGGTTCCATCAGGCTGTTGGCCCCGGCGTAGGACTGCTGGGTGGCAACGATGTCCTTGATGTGGTCAACGCTTTTGCTCAATTGCGCCAGTTCGTCGCTAATGCCCTGCTGTTCAAGGGCAATGGCATCCACCAGTTGATTCAGGTAACCGGGCAGCAATTTGCCTTTTTCGTCTTCGGTGATGAAGTGGCCGAGGTCGCCCTGGTGCTCGTTGATCAGTTGCATCGCCTTGCCCAGCCCCAGCGTCTTGCTGGTGCGCAGTTTGCGGGTGACCAGGTCGGCGGAGATATTCACGCTGTTGAGCACGTTGCCGACGTTGTGCAGCACGTTGGTGGCGATCTCGGCCATCCCGGCCTGGCGTGCGGTGTCCAGCAGTTCGCTTTGGGTGTCCTTGAGTTCCCGGGTGCGTTCTTCGACCCGTTGTTCCAGGCTTTCATTGGCTGCTTGCAGGTCCCTGTTGACGCGGTTGATTTCCGTAAAGCTGCGCAGCAGCCGGAGGGTCAAATACAGCAACAGCAGAACCAGTAGCGCCGAAAATACCAGCATGTACAGGTGATACCGCTGCTGATCCGTATCGATTTGTTGCTCGTCTCTATTGAACAGGTCGGTGATATCGTCCAGGCGCGCAGCCACCGGTATCGCTTCGATCCGCGTCAGGAGGTCGTTGACGATCGGTTGTTCGCGCAGGATCAACGCGATGTGGTTGCCCAGTATTTCTATCGGCTCATGAAACTCGTCGGGCAAGCGCAGTTTGTTCACCGCCAGTTTGTTCTGGCCTACCAGAATGTCGGCGGCCCTGTCGTCAGTGGTGACCTGGGCGAACTCCAGGCTGCTGAGCAACAGGTCGTAGGTGTCGGTGGCGATGTTCTGCAGTTGCAGTTTGTCGTGATCCGGGAGGTGGGCGAGCTGGTTCTGGATATCGTCTTCGGCAGTTGGCAAGAACGCCAGGGAGTTGCGCAATACCGCATTGTGGGATTTGAACTGCTCTACCAGACGGGTCTTTTCCTTGATCAAAGCGAGGTAGGCGGCATAACGGGCCTGCCAGATTGTTGAATCACCGCGCTGGTGGCTGGGTTCGATAGTCTCGAATTGCTGCCACAGGCGAGTCATCTCGGTCAGGGGGGCGACCAGCGGATCGTAGTCGTGGCTGATGGCGATCCTGGCCTTGAGGATCTCGGTTTCCCATTGAGCGTTGAGTTGCTTCATCCGGCCGATCAGGTCTCGAGCGTCGGAATAGCTCGAGGCCGGGTCGGAGCTGGACTTGATGTACAGGAACACCAGCGTGGAAGCGAGCAACAGGGTGATGCCGCTGAGCAACAGCAAACTGAGTCGACGGGACACTTTCATAATGGTTTGCCTCCCCACTCGCCGGTCAGGGTCTTGAGGAATTTGATGATCAGGGCCTTGTCTTCATCGGAAGGGACGCGTCCCAGCTGGAACTTGAACATCACATCAACGGCTTCCTCGAGGGTTTTCGCCGTGCCGTCATGAAAGTACGGCGCGGTCACCGCAACGTTGCGCAGGCTGGGAACCTTGAACACGTTGCGGTCTTCCTCGTCCTTGGTCACCAGGTAGCGGCCCAGGTCCGATTCGGTCAGATTGCCCCGCGCCTGGAAGTAATCGCCCATCACCCCGAACTTCTGGAACATGTTGCCGCCGATGTTGACCCCTTGATGACAGGCGATGCAGCCGTAGTCCTTGAAGCGCTGGTAACCGTATTTTTCGTCGAGGCTGAGAATGTCGGTGTTGCCCTTCAGGTACTGGTCGAAACGCGAATTGGCGCTGAGCAATGTGCGCTCGTAGGTGGCCAGGGCATTTTGCACATTGGCCGCCGTCACCCCATTCGGGTAAGCGTTGCCGAACGCCGAGCGGTAGGCCGGGTCAGTGGCCAGCGTTTGCACCACGTGTTCCCAGTTGCTGCCCATTTCAGTGGGACTTTCCACCACCGCGTGAGCCTGGTCCTCCAGGGTGTCGGCCCGGCCATTCCAGAACTGCCGGAAGTTCAGGCTGGCATTCAACACGCTGGGGGTATTGATGGTCAGCGGCTGGCCGTCGAAACCGATGGAAAATTTCTTGTCATCGGCGCCGCCCTTTTCCAGGTGATGGCAGCTGGCACAGGACAGGCTGTTGTTGACCGACAACCGTGTTTCGTTGAACAGCTGGCGCCCCAGTTCGACGCGCTGAGGGTCCTGTGCAGGTACCGGTGGCAGCGGTTTGAGGGGTTCGTCCAAAGGCTCGGCGCTCGCCGTCAGGCAGAGTCCGAGCATCAGTGTGGTGAGCAGCGTGAATCCATAGGGCGACATCTGATGATTCCTTTGCCGGGTGCCTGCACTGTCGGGCTGTCGGTCTACGTGCGCGGTGGTGTCTGTTGGCTGTCGGTGAGCAACTGCGCGAACTCCTGGGGGAGCACGGCTTTGCTGAAAAAGTAACCCTGGCCTCCTTCACACTGATGGGCCTTGAGAAAGTCCAGTTGTTCAAGGGTTTCCACGCCTTCGGCGATGATATTGAGGTTGAGGCTTTTGCCCAGGCTGATGATGGCGCTGACCAGTGCATCGTCGTTGTTATCACTGTTCAGCCCGCGAATGAACGACTGGTCGATTTTCAGCACATCGACCGGGAACCGCCTCAGGTAGCTCAGGCTGGAATAGCCGGTGCCGAAGTCATCGATCGCCAGGCGCACGCCTAATGCCTTGATGGCGCGCAAGGTCAGCACGGTGGTCTCGACGTTCTGCATCAACACGCTTTCGGTGATTTCGAGTTCCAGCAGTTTGGGATCAAAACCGGTCTGCTCAAGGATCTGCACGATGCCGTCGACAAAGTCACGCTGACGGAAGTCAATGGCGGAAACGTTGACGGACATGCTGATCGCCGGCAATCCGGCCTTTTGCCAGGCGCGGGCCTGTTGGCAGGCCTGGGTCAATACCCATTTGCTCAGGGGAACGATCAGCCCGCTGTCCTCGGCCACTCCGATGAAGTCCGTTGGGTACACCCACCCGTGACCGGGTTTCAACCAGCGAATCAAGGCTTCCGCACCGACCACTTTGCCGGTGCGCAAATCAAGTTTGGGTTGGTAATGCAGGACGAACTCGTCACGCTCCAGGGCCAGGCGCAGACCGGATTCGATGCTTTGCTGTTCACGGGCGCGCTGATTCATCTCGTCGATGAAAAAGCTGAAGTCGTTAAGGCCTCCCTCCTTGACGGTGTGCATCGCGGTTTCGGCTTTCTTGATCAACGGCACGGCATCGAAGCCGTCCTCCGGGTAGATGCTGATGCCCAGGCTGGCGGTCACGCTCAGGTCATGACCGGCAATGTGCTGCTGGGTGCTGACGGCCCTCAGCAGCTTTTCGGCAATGCCTTGGGTTTGCTGGGGATGACGGATGTCCGCGAGGATCACCACGAACTCGTCGGAGCCGTAGCGAAATACCGAATCGGACTTGCGCACCGTGGCTACGAGGCTCTGGCCGACCCGTTTGAGCATTTCGTCGCCAACCGGATGGCCCAGTGCGTTGTTGATGCGCTTGAACCGGTCCAGCCCCAGAAATATCACCGCCAGTTGTTTGCCGTGCCGCCGTGAAAGGGCCAGGGATTGAGTCAGCCGGTCACCCAGCAGGGTGCTGTTGGGCAGGCCGGTGAGTACGTCGTATTGCAACAGATGGGAGACTTTGAGTAGCTCCTGAACGCGGTCCTCGATGGTTCGCTCCAGGCTGAGCATTTTCAATGCAGCGTCCTGAGCCATCTGCCATTTCCAGGTCAGGGCACTGGCCATCTGGCGGATTTCCAGGCTGTCGAAAGGCTTTTTCAGCACCAGCAACTGGTCGCCGAACGCCAGTCGTTCAGCCATCGCTTCCCAGGTGTAGTCAGAGAAGGCGGTGCACAGGGCAATTTGCAGGTTCGGGTCGACCTCCCAGAGTCGTTCGATGGTTTCCAGTCCGTCCCAACCCGGTGGCATGCGCATGTCGGTAAACGCCAGGGCATAGGGCCGACCTTCGGCCTGGGCACGTTTGACCAGTTCCAGCGCTTCTTTGCCCTGGTAGGCGGAATCGAGGAAAAACTTCGGATGAGCGTGTCGTTCAGTGCCGAATAACAGCTCTTCGGTGCCGGCCAGCGACTGCTCGTCCGGTACATCGGGGCTGAGGATCTTGCGAAAGTCCTGATGGATCGAAGGCATGTCATCGATGATCAGGATGCGCCGGTTGGTGGGGGCGAGCGATGGTTTCATCCCCGGTCCTCCGGTGTATAGGACGAGTCTTCGAGCAGTGGGTTCGTTGCGCCGGGGAAGGTCGGTGGCACGATGCTGCCGGCCATCAGCAACGCCGCTGCCTGTTGGCTGCTGACGGCTTTGCTGAAGTAATAGCCCTGAGCGTTCATTGGCGAGCCGGTGGAGATCAGCGAGCTGCGCTGTTCCTGGGTCTCGACACCCTCGGCAATGATGCCGATCCCCACTTCGCGGGCGAAATTGATGATCGCGCGCAAGGTCGTGGCGCTGGCGGGATCGCGAGTCGCGGTGTCGATGAAAGCCTGGGCGAGCTTGAGGTGATTGACCCGATAGGTCTTGAGGTAGTCGAACGAGGAGTACTCGGTGCCGAAGTCGTCGATGGCAATTTTCACCCCCAGCTCACGCAAGCGCGGCAGCACATCGTTGTGGGTCCATTTGGTTTGCGCCAGTGTCGCTTCGGTGACGTCGAAGCGCAGGTCCCAGGGGCAGAGGTTCCACAGGGCCGTGGTGCGCAGCACGTCGTAGATCAGGTCCGGACCGCTCTTGAGCTGGGCCAGCGAAAGCTTGATCGCAATCACCGGGGGCGCCATGCCTTCGTCGCGCCACTGACGCATTTGCTGACAGGCGCGATCCAGCAACCAGTGGCCAAGCGCGATGATCACGCCGGTTTTTTCCGCTGCGGGAAGAAACATGTCGGGTTCCAGTATTCCTCGCTCTGGATGACTCCAGCGGACCTGGGCTTCCATGCCGAGGATCTTCCCGGTGCTCAGGTCGACTTCGGGCAAGTAGTGCAGTTCGAGCTGGTTTTGCTCGATGGCCTGTTTCAAATCGTTGGCAATCGACACCCGGTCGAGTACTTCCTGATTGATCTCCTCGGAGTGGAAATGGTACTGGTTGCGGCCTTTTTCCTTTGAGCGGTACAGCGCCATGTCGGCCTGAGCCAACAGGCTCTCGGCACTCAGGCTGGTACTGGAGTAAGTGCTGATGCCGATGCTGACCGAAACCCGCACGTTGTTGCCGTCGAGGGTGTAAGGCAATACCAGTTCATCGCGGACCTTGCCTGCCAGGGCCGCCGACTGTGTCGGGTCGCCGGCGTCGAGCTGCACGATTGCAAACTCGTCGCCACCCAGACGCGCCACGATGTCGTTTTCGCGGACACAGGCCTTGATGCGCCGGGCGACTTCCTGCAACAGCAAATCCCCGATGGGGTGGCCCAGGGTGTCGTTGATGCGTTTGAAATGATCGAGGTCCAGGTAGAACACGGCGAAGGGTGCGCCGCCCCGACGGGCGGCAGCGAATGCCTGGTGCAGGCGTTCGAGGAGCGTCGTTCGATTGGCCAGCCCGGTCAGCCCGTCGGTACGTGCCAGCAGGGCGATCTTCTCTTCGGCCAGCTTGCGTTCAGTGATGTCGATGATGATGCCTTCGACTTCCAGCAAGCGACCGTCCTGGTTACGCACCGGCACGTAGCGGTTTTCGACCCAGCGCCAGTCGCCGGTGCCGGTGCGCAGGCGAAACTCGATGGACGCCCCGGCAGCGTCCCGGTCGAGTATCCGTGCCATGGCATTGTCGACTTTGCCCTGGTCCTCGGGATGGATCAGGTCCTGGGCCCAGTTGGCCGATGCCACCAATTGCGCGGCCACGTGACCGAATTTGGTGATGTTGTGGGAGATGTACATCAACGGGAACGAGGGTTCGCCGCGCAGCCGGTACAAAATGGTCGGGCTGTTCTGCACGATGATATTGGCGTCGGACAGCTCGCGGGTGCGCTCTTCGACCGCCTGCTCCAGCAGGTTCATCTTTAATTCGGCTTCTTCGGTCATTTGCCATTTGACGGTCAGGGTGCTGGCCATCTGCCGGATTTCGATGGCATCGAAGGGCTTCTTCAGGATCAGCAGGCGATCGCCGAGCTCCAGTCGTTCGGCGATATCGTCCCAGGAGTAGTCGGAATACGCGGTACACAGCGCGACTTGCAGTTTTGGATCGACCTGCCAGAGCCGTTCGATGGTTTCCAGACCGTCCCAGCCGGGCGGCATACGCATGTCGATAAAGGCCATCGCATACGGAAGGTCCTTGGCCAGGGCGGCTTCGACCTTGCCCAGGGCTTCCAGGCCCTGATAGGCGCTGTCGAGCACAAACCCCAGGTCCGAAGCTACCACTTGCGTGCCGAACAGGGCTTCTTCAGCGCTGCTCAGCGCATCATCGTCGAGCACGTGGGGGCTGAGGATCTTGGCAAAGTCCTGATGGATAGAGGCGGTGTCGTCGACGATCAGGATCCGCCGGTTTTTTCGCGCAAACGGTGTCTTCATTGCAATGCACCGTCGCAAATGAGCCCTCGCAGCGTTGTGTTCATACGGCGTCCCTTCCTGATCGCAGTGTGCTAAGGGGGCAGATCTTGGATCCAGGTACGCAGAGCATAGTCTGCGCCTGTCAAGTTCGCCGCCTGCTGTGTGTCAAATCTATAGCGAACAGTGCTGAAAAACCGTCTAGCCTGTAGTGCAGGCCCGTGGAGGAGGGGGAGTTCCCTTGGGTGCCCACGAACGATTGGTCTGTTTCAGCTGAGGTAATGCCATGGATGAGCTGCTTAAACCCCGAGTGTTACTGGTTGATGACGAAGAATCGATCCTCAATAGCCTGCGCCGGCTGTTGCGTGGTCAACCCTATGAAGTGCTGCTGGCCGCAAGCGGCACCCGGGCGCTGGAGATAATGGAGCAGCAACCGGTCGATCTGGTGATGACCGATGCCCGCATGCCCAACATGGACGGTGCGACCCTGCTGGCGCACATCCACGAGCGCTATCCCGATACCGTACGCATCCTGCTGACCGGGTATGCCGACCCCTCGATGATCATCAAGGCAATCAACGAGGGGCAGATTCACCGTTACATCAGCAAACCCTGGAACGACGAGGAAATGCTGCTGACGTTGCGCCAGTCGCTGGCGTATCAACGCTCCGAGCGCGAGCGGCTGCGTCTGGTGCAGTTGACCTGGGATCAGAACGAGCAGTTGAAGCTGCTCAACGTATCCCTGGAAAAACGTGTCGCCGCGCGCACAGCCGAACTGCAGCAGACCGCCGACATGCTCGACCTGGCTTATGAAGAGCTCAAGCACAGCTACGCCACCGGCACCGAAGTGTTTTCGTTGCTGGCCAATCTGCGTCTGCCACCGGCCAAGCAAACCAATCGGCAAATCATCGATCTGGTGCGTATCTACTGCCAGACCCATGGGCTGGATGAGGCCAGCAGCCGAGACCTGACCATGGCTGCGGCGCTTTACAACATCGGCAAGCTGAGCTGGACCGACGGCATGATGACGACGCCTTCGGACCTGCTGCATCACCCCGAACGGGAGCTGTATCGCGGTTATCCGAAACAGAGCGAATCGCTGTTGATGACCCTTGAGCCGATGAAGGATGCCGCACGCCTGATCCTGCACCATCAGGAGCGCTGGGACGGCAGCGGGTTTCCCGATCGCCTCAAGGGGGAGGCCATCCCTTTGGGTTCGCGCCTGCTGAAGCTGGCCGTGGACTTCATCGAATTGCAGTGCGGGCTGATTCTTGAGCGAAACATGAACAGTGATGAAGCGCTGCTGTTCATCCGCAAATACACCGGGCGTTTCTACGACCCGGAACTGGTGGAGGACTTCGTTCAGGTTTGCGCCACCTACCAGCGTGATATCACCCTCGGTGATCCGACGGTCAAGGTGCTGAGTACCCGCGACCTGGCAGCCGGGATGGTGCTGGCGCGCAACCTCAATGCCGACAACGGCATGCTGCTGCTCAATGCCGGCAAGGTGCTCAATGGTCCGCTGGTGGAAAAACTCATCGCCTTCGAAGCCATGGAGGGGGCCAGGTACAGTGTATTTGTCCATGTGCCCGAGGAGCTGGAAGCGGTGATTTCTGCGTAGACACCGTTGTGAGCTTTACCGGGCGTCCTTAGACGCCCGGCTTGCCGGCGATGGCGATTCCACAGACGTCATCGCTGGCAAGCCATGCTCCTGCTGGGCGGTGTTTTTTCGAGGTGACGCAGAACCTGCGCTCATGTGATCCTTGCGTTTTTTGCCCGGGACCATCGTTGATCCATGACGCTTTCATCTTCTGTTTCACCGCGCATTATCCGCATTGCCGCTGCCTTGCTGATCGACCCGGACGGTCGAACCCTGCTGGTGCGCAAGCGCGGGACCCAGGCCTTCATGCAACCAGGTGGCAAGATTGAAGCCTGTGAGCAACCGGTCGATGCGCTGGCCCGCGAGCTGGAAGAAGAGCTGGGGTTGGTCATCGATACCACTCAAGCGAGTTATCTGGGCAAGTTTTCCGCCCCGGCTGCCAATGAGCCGGGGTTTGTGGTCGAGGCCGAGATTTTTCAGCTGGATATCCAGCAACAGGTCACCCCGGCAGCAGAGATCGAAGAAGTGCTGTGGGTTGATCCGCACACGGTCGTTGATGTCATCCTGGCGCCATTGACACGGGACCTGATCCTGCCGTTTTATCGAACCTCCCTGACGACTCCGGCCTGACCGCTCAATGACAAGGACTGCGTCATGATTCCAGCCCCCGATCGGTTGATTTTCGCGGCGGCCTCGCTGCTGGTGCTGCCCCCAAGCCAGCGCAAGGCCTGAAGCACATGGCCATCCAACGACTCGATGCCAGCCATGCACTCGCTTACCGGGCGCTGATGCTTGAGGC
Organism: Pseudomonas sp. 05N36; assembly: GCF_056397385.1. Classification (NCBI taxonomy): domain Bacteria; kingdom Pseudomonadati; phylum Pseudomonadota; class Gammaproteobacteria; order Pseudomonadales; family Pseudomonadaceae; genus Pseudomonas; species Pseudomonas sp. 05N36. The sequence goes on from NZ_JBFTNH010000006.1 coordinate 160,041, forward strand.
CTATGACCGTCACCCGCAGGCGTTCACGTCGAGTGTGCGCGAGCGCGCGGTGATGCCGTTGAGCTGGTGGGAGTCACGCTTGACCAGCCCGCTGGACGTGCTGTTCGGCGCGTTTGAAGACGGCGAACTGGTGGGCATTGTCGGCCTGGCCTTCGAGGCGCGGGAAAAAGCCCGGCACAAGGCAACGCTGTTTGGCATGTACGTGTCAGGCACGGCCAGGCAGCGCGGGCTCGGTTATCAGCTGGTTCAGGCGCTGTTCACTGAGGCTCGGGGGCGACCGGGGTTGAAGCTGATTCAATTGACCGTCACCGCTGGCAATGACGCCGCATTGGCGTTGTACCAGCGTTGCGGTTTTGTGCAGTTCGGGCTCGAACCGCTGGCGGTGCGGGTGGGTGAAGAGTACTTCGACAAGATCCATATGTGGCGCGAAGTCCCGGCCTGACGCCGAGTGCTTTTGTGGCGAGGGAGCTTGCTCCCGCTGGGCTGCAAAGCAGCCCCAAGCTCTGCCACCACGCTCTGTCAGGTATACCGCGTTCGCTGACGTTACGACGGCTTCGCCGCCGAGCGCGAGCAAGCTCGCTCGCCACAGGTGTGATATCTGTCAGCGCACCGCGCTGACCCCATCCAGAGTCGAGAACGAGGTGTCCTTGGCCGTCAGCAGGAAGTCGCGCATGTACGGCGCGTCGAGCATGTCGGTGCGAATGGCAGCGTACAGCGTGGCAAACAATCCTTTCTCACCGAGGCGCTTGGCCTTCACGTAACCCCGTGAGCTGTACTCATGCAGCGCCCAATGCGGCATGCCGCAGACGCCACGACCGCTGGCCACCAGTTGCATCATCATCACCGTCAGTTCCGAAGTACGGATTTGCGCCGGTTCGATATCGGCCGGCTCCAGGAAGCGGGTGAAGATGTCCAGCCGATCACGTTCCACCGGGTAGGTGATCAGGGTTTCGCTGAGCAAATCTTCCGGGACGATGTACGGCTTGTTCGCCAACCGATGCTGGTTGGCCACCGCAAGCATCGCTTCGTAGGTGAACAACGGCACGTAGGTGATCCCGGCCAGTTCCAGCGGGTCGGACGTCACCACCAGGTCCAGGTCGCCACGGGCCAGGGCCGGCAGCGGGGCGAAGGAAAAGCCCGACGCCAGGTCCAGCTCGACTTCCGGCCAGGCGTCACGGAACTGGTCGATGGTCGGCATCAGCCACTGGAAGCAGCTGTGGCATTCGATTGCCATGTGCAGCCGTCCGGCGGTGCCACCGGCCAATCGTGCGATGTCGCGCTCGGCACCGCGCAGCAGCGGCAGGGTCGCATCGGCCAGTTGCAGCAGGCGCAGGCCGGCGCTGGTGAAACGCACCGGTTTGGTTTTGCGCACGAACAGCGGCATGCCCATGCGCTCTTCCAGCTCTTTGAACTGGTGGGACAGGGCGGACTGGGTCAGGTGCAGGCGGTCGGCGGCTTCGACCAGGCTATCGGCCTCGCGCAAGGCGTGCAGGGTCTTCAGGTGACGGATTTCGAGCACCGGGGGCTCCATGAGTAAATTTTGTGATCAACACGAAAAGGTTGAGTTTGTCTCATGTTGGGTTGGCTGTCGACAATAGGGCCATCTTTTACTTCAGAGAAACTCACCATGGCCCTGGCCCACACACTCGGTTTTCCACGCATCGGCGCCGACCGCGAGCTGAAAAAAGCCCTCGAATCCTACTGGAAAGGCGATCTCGATCAGGCCGGGTTGAAAATCGTCGGCCGTGAACTGCGGGCCAGACACTGGCAAGTGCAGAAAGACGCCGGCATCGACCTGCTGCCCGTGGGCGACTTCGCCTGGTACGACCAGGTGCTGACGCACTCGCTGACCTTTGGCGTGATTCCCGAGCGCTTCGACAGTGCCAGGGATGCCCAGGGCCTGCCGACCCTCGACACCTTGTTCGCGATGGCCCGTGGCGCCAGTGCAAAGTGCTGCGGCGGTGAGTCAGCCAAGACGCACCATGCGCAGGAACTGACCAAGTGGTTCGACACCAACTACCACTACCTGGTCCCGGAATTCAGCGCTGACCAATCGTTCAAACTGAGCTGGGAACAGCTGTTCGATGAAGTCGACGAAGCCCATGCCCTTGGTCACCGTGTCAAACCGGTGATCATCGGCCCGCTAACTTACCTGTGGCTGGGCAAGGCAAAAGGCAACGACTTCGACAAGCTCGACCTGCTCGAGCGCCTGCTGCCGCTGTACGGTGAAATTCTCAATCGGCTCAAGGCCCAAGGTGTGGAATGGGTGCAGATCGATGAGCCAATCCTGACCCTCGACCTGCCGCAAGCCTGGAAAAACGCCTTCGAGCGCGCCTACCACATCCTTCAGTATTCGCCGCTGAAAAAACTCGTGGCCACCTACTTCAGTGGCCTGGAAGACAACCTCGGGCTGGCCGTGAGCCTGCCTGTAGACGGCTTGCACATCGACGCGGTACGGGCGCCGGAACAACTGGGCCAGGTCCTCGATCGTCTACCGACGTACAAAGTGCTGTCGGTGGGCCTGGTCAACGGTCGCAATGTCTGGCGTTGCGAGCTGGAACAGGCGCTGGCACAGCTGAAGCCGGCGCAAGAGCGTTATGGCGACAACCTGTGGGTCAGCAGTTCGTGCTCGCTGCTGCACAGCCCGGTGGATCTGGACCGTGAAGACACGCTCGACGCCGAGCTGAAGAGCTGGCTGGCGTTCGCCGTACAAAAGTGCGGTGAAATTGCCGTGCTGCGCGATGCGCTCAACGATCCGCAAGCGCCGCAGGTCCAGGCTGCGCTGGCGCAGAGCCGTGCCGTGCAGGCCAGCCGTGCGCAGTCGCCACGCATCCACAAAGCCGAGGTGCAGGCGCGCATCAGGGCCATTCGCGACACCGACAGCCAGCGTCACTCGGTGTTTGCCCAGCGTATCGAGTTGCAACGCGCACGCCTGAATTTACCGGCCTTCCCGACCACCACCATCGGCTCGTTTCCGCAGACGGCGTCGATCCGTCTGGCGCGCCAGTCGTTCAAACAGGGCAAGCTCTCGGCCAACGATTACACCGACGCCATGCACAGCGAAATCCGCCACGCGGTGCAAATCCAGGAACGTCTTGGCCTCGACGTACTGGTGCATGGTGAAGCCGAGCGCAACGACATGGTCGAGTACTTTGCCGAGCAACTCGATGGTTATCTGTTCACCCGTTTCGGCTGGGTTCAGAGCTACGGTTCACGCTGCGTGAAACCGGCGATCATCTACGGTGACCTGAGCCGTCCGAAGGCCATGACCGTCGACTGGATCACTTACGCGCAGAGCCTGACCGACAAGGTCATGAAAGGCATGTTGACCGGGCCGGTGACGATGCTGATGTGGTCGTTCCCGCGTGAGGACGTGTCGCGCAAAGTCCAGGCGCAACAGTTGGCGCTGGCCCTGCGCGATGAAGTGGTCGACCTGGAGCAGGCCGGGATCAAAATCGTCCAGATCGACGAAGCGGCGTTCCGCGAAGGTTTGCCGCTGCGCCGGGCGCAGTGGCAGGAATACCTCGACTGGGCAGTGCAAGCGTTCCGCTTGAGCGCGTCCGGCGTGCGTGATGAAACGCAGATCCACACCCACATGTGCTACAGCGAATTCAACGACGTGATCGAATCCATCGCGGCCATGGACGCGGATGTGATCACCATCGAGACCTCGCGTTCGGACATGGAATTGCTGGAAGCCTTCAAGGCCTTCGACTACCCGAACGACATCGGTCCGGGCGTCTACGACATCCATTCGCCACGGGTGCCGGACACCACCGAGATGGTCAAGTTGATGAGTAAAGCCGTGCAGCGGATTCCGGCCGAGCGGCTGTGGGTCAACCCGGACTGCGGCCTGAAAACCCGCGCCTGGCCGGAGACGGAGGCGGCGTTGGTGAATATGGTCGCCGCGGCGCGCCAGTTGCGTAGCCAGTTGGCTTAAGGATGCCATCGCGAGCAGGCTCGCTCCCACAGTTGATCGGTGTCGTACACAAACTCTATATCCGACATAAATCCCGTGGGAGCGAGCCTGCTCGCGATGAACGATAACGCGGTCTACGAATCGACCGCTCGGCACTCTTCATCAAACTGTCACGTAACTGTGGCAGCGCGCTTTAACAAAGTTCATCAGACTCGCTCTCTACTGGGGTTCTGCGTTTCGGTGTTTCTTCATGCGGGTACGATTTTTTTCAACGGCGGTTTTTTTGACCGCTCTGCTGTTCGGCCTACCGTCTTTGGCGGCGTCGCGCTGCGATGTCAATGTGCCGACCGAGCGGGTCGATCTGGCGCAGGTGAGCCTGGCGTACCAGAGCATCGGTCGTGCGTCCGATCCTGCGTTACTGCTGGTGATGGGCTTGGGTGGCCAGTTGATTCACTGGCCGGACGAAGTGGTGGCGGCGCTGTGCGAGCAGGGTTTCCGGGTGATTCGCTATGACAATCGCGATGTCGGGTTGTCGACCTGGCGTCAGGCTCCGGCCAACGCCAACCTGACCTTTGAGGTGCTGCGCTACAAACTCGGTTTACCGGTAGCGGCGCCGTACAGCCTGACCGACATGGCGGACGACGCACTCGGCCTGATGGATGCGCTGCACGTGGAGCAATTCCATGTGCTGGGCGCGAGCATGGGCGGGATGATCGCCCAGCACATGGCGGCCATGGCGCCGCAGCGGGTCGAGAGCCTGACGTTGATCATGACCAGCTCCGGTGCCGAAGGGCTGCCGGCGCCGAATGCGGCGCTGGTGCAATTGCTCTCACGGCGCAGTGCGCCGAACCGTGAGGTGGCTCTGGAGCAACAGGCCGATCTGCTGGCCGCGTTGGGCAGTCCGCAGGTGAGTGATGATCGTCAGGCGCTGTTGCATCAGGCGGCGGTGGCGTACGACCGGGCGTTTAATCCAGAAGGCGTGAAACGCCAGATCATGGCGATCCTCGCCGAGCCGAGCCGTGTGGCGCTGCTCAACCAGCTGCGGGTGCCGACGCTGGTGGTGCACGGCACCGCTGATCCGCTGTTGCCGGTGATGCATGGCATTCACCTGGCGGCGCATATCCAGGGCAGTCAGTTGAAGCTGATTCCGGGGCTGGCCCATCGTTTTCAGGAAGCGTTCAAGGCGCCGTTACTGGCGGCAGTGTTGCCGTACCTGAAAACCCATCGTGAGGACACCTCGCATTGGGCGCAGATCGATCCGGTACAGGCGCCGAATCTGTTGTAAAACGTTTGTAATGGGCAAGAGCCCTGTGGGAGGGGCGGTTTCAGCGGACAATCTTGTCCACATGAATTCCGAGTTTCTTCAGCCGATACCAGAAGCTGCGCTCCGAGATGCCGATCAGTTGGGCGGCGGCTGCTTGTACGCCATTGCTTTGTTGCAGGGCGGCAAGAATGTACGACTTCTCGACTTCCACCAGCGCGGCATCGAGGTCCGATGGCACGCCAGTACCTTCGTTGAGGGACACGCGGGCACCGTCGACGGTGGGTCTTGAGGCAAACAGGTACGCCGGCAGATCGTCTTCCTCGATCACTGCACCCGAGGCCACGATGGTGGCGCGTTCAACGCAGTTTTGCAGTTCGCGGATATTCCCCGGCCATGAATAATTGGCCATGGCCTGCAAGGCTTCCGGGCTGAAACCGGTGATGCGTTTGCCGGCGGTGGCGCCCAGGGTGTGAGCGAAGTGTCGGGCCAGAGGCGCGATGTCTTCAACCCGTTCACGCAGGGCGGGCAGGGGGATCGGGAACACATTGAGGCGATAGTAGAGGTCTTCGCGAAACTCTTTGTTGGCCACCGCTTCCAGCAGGTTCTTGTTGGTGGCGGCGATCACTCGCACATCGACTTTGCGCTCGCGCGGGTCGCCTACCGGCTCGATCACTCGCTCCTGCAAGGCCCGGAGGATTTTTGCCTGCAAGGCCAGCGGCATGTCGCCGACCTCATCGAGAAACAGCGTGCCCTTGTCGGCCTGCATGAAGCGTCCGACCCGGTCCGCCACGGCACCGGTGAAGGCGCCTTTGCGATGGCCGAACATTTCACTTTCCAGCAACCCTTCGGGGATCGCCGCACAGTTCACGGCGACGAAAGGTTTGTCGGCGCGGTTGCCATGTTTGTGGATGGCCCGGGCGACCATTTCCTTGCCGGTACCGCTTTCGCCGGTGAGCAGAATGGTCGCATTGCTTTCGCGTACCGAATCCACTGCTTGCAGCACTCGACGAAAGGTCGGGCTGTCGCCCACCAGGCTGTCGATCTGCTGGTGTTCTTCAAGCTCGGCGCGCATGCGCTGGTTGTCTTTGAGGATGTCGCGAAATTGCAGGGCCTTGTTGACGGTGATGTCCAGCTCATCGATGTCGAACGGCTTGGCAATGTAGTCGAAGGCGCCATTGCGCATCGACTGCACGGCATTTTTCACGGTGCTGTAGGCCGTCATGACGATCACCGGCAGCTGCGGATAGCGCACTTTGACTTCCGCCAGCAACTGCGGCCCGTCCATGCCGGGCATGCGCCAGTCGCTGATCACCAGGTCGATGTCTTCCTGTTCCAGCACCTTGAGCGCGTGCAGGCCATTGCTCGCGGTGAACACCTGGATGTCGTTCTGGCTCAGGGCTGAGGCCAACAAGTCGCAAAGCTTGGGCTCGTCATCGACCACCAGAATGTTATGCGTCATCACTGTCCTCGTCGTCGCCGTCGTCTTCACCGTTGGCCGGAATGTACAGGCTGAATGTGGAGCCGGCATCTTTTTCACTGATGCATTCGACCCGTCCGTCATGGTTTTCCATGATCGAGAAGACTTTTGCCAGCCCCAGGCCGGTACCTGAAGCCTTTGTGGTGACGAACGGTGTAAAAATCCGTTCGAGCATGTCCGGTTCGATGCCCTGGCCGGTGTCGGAAACACTGATGACGGTGTATCCCTTGTCGCTGGTTATGCCCAGGGTCAGGCGGCCGCCGTCAGGCATTGCGTCTATGGCATTGATCACCAGGTTCAGGCAAGCCTGTTTGAGCTGTCGTGCGTCGGCATAGATGGTCGCGCCAGGGGCGGTATCTTCGATTCGGGCGTCGATGTTGTGAGTCGCCAGTTCCGGGGCGCAGAACCCGACCAACTCATCAATCAGCGGTCGCACCGGTTGGGTGGAGCGCATGGGCGCGTTGGGCTTGGCAAAGTCGAGGAACTCGGTGATCAGGTCGTTGATCCGGGTGACCTCGCTGACCACGTATTCCAGATGCCGTTTGTCGGTGTCGGGCAGGTCGGCGCGACGGTGCAACAATTGGGTCGCGGTCTTGATGATGCCCAGCGGGTTGCGGATTTCATGGGCCAGGCCCATGGCCACTTCACCCAGGGCGTGCAAGCGATCGCGGCGGCGCAGTTGCGACTCCAGGTGCTGCAACTCGCCGAGACGTTCGGTCATGTGGTTGAAGGTGCTGCTCAGTTCGGCCAGTTCGTCGCTGCCATAGACCGGCACTCGCTGACGATAATCGCCGTCGATCACCGCCCGAACGCCTTTGGAGAGACCGCGCAGGGGCTGGGTCAGGCGTTGCGAGATCAGCCAGCCAACACCCAGCGACAGCGCTGAGCTGAGGATGAAAATCAGGATGAACAGATTGCTCTGGTTCACCAGCCCGACCAGGCTGTTGTGGCGTAGCAGGCCACTGAAGATCACACCCTGAAGTTCACCGCTGTCATTGAGGATTGGCCGATAGATGCCGCTGTAGTTTTTGGTGAACTGTTCGATTGGTTTTTTCGTGGTGCGCAGGATTTGCTCGATGTCTTCGGGCACCTTCATGGGGTGATCGTCGAAGCGCTGGGTCGCGAAAATTTCCGAGAAGTCCTCGGCCTTGGCCAGGTACAACCGCAGGTCAAGGGAATGCACATCGGCGACGCTGGTGAGAAAGCTGCTGTCCAGGTAGTTGGCGAGGACCAACTGATAGTCGACCCCAGCCTGGGATGTCTGGAAGGTCGAGACCAGGATGCCGGTGGACGCGCCCGTGACCTGAATGGTTTGCAGGACGGCTTTGGGCGCGGTGTTGATTTGCTGGACGATGTCGTCGGTCACGGTACTGAACAGCACTTTGTGATCGCTGGTGCGCACCAGCGCCACGACGTCGATGCCCATGGCTTCGGCAATGTCGGCGCTGAGGCGGTCCTGCCGGGCCGAGAGCCGGTCGTTGATCGGGCGGATGTGGCGCAGCAACAACTGGGCGACCCGCGTGTTTTCGCGCAGGATTTCCCGGACCTCGTCTTCGACGATCTTGGTCGACTCCTGCAACCAGATGCGCACGTTGCTATCGAAGATCTGTGACAGCGTGGTGGCCGCCAGTTCCGCGGCGATCATGGTCGGGATCACACTGACCAGCCAGAATGCCAATACCAGCTTGCGTTGCAGGCTCCAGCGGGAGATGGCGAAGGGCAGGGCTTTACGGCGTCGGACTTTGATCATCAGGTTTCGCTTATCGCAGCAGCCATGGCAGGGTCGGATTTATCCGGTCGGACGAACAGTTTCACGAGTTTCAATACTGCGTTGAGCAACCCGTTGCGGTGGTGAAAAAACAGCGTATTGCCTTCGAATTTACAACCGAGCCGCAGCTTACTGGCATAACCGGCCTGGCCGCACTCATACAGCGGGATCTTGTGTTGAATACAATAGTCGACATTGGTCAGCCAGCTTCTGAAGTACAGGTTGTACTCACGGGTCTGTTCCAGGTCGTGGGCAAAAAATTTGTCCACCAGTCGATGTTCGTCCAGCAGCACCAGGTTGAACGCCACCAGTTGCTCGCCCACCCAATACAGCACGCACGCGGCACGTTGGTCGAGGTGTTCGAGGATACTGGTGAAATACGCTGCGGACAGTCGTTCGAACTCCAGATCGCTGCGCGCCAGGGTGGCTTCATACAAACGCATCATCTGGGGCAATACATCGTCGACCGAGCGTCGCCATTCGATTCGCGGGCCTTGCGCCCGAAGTTTTCGGCGCAAGTCCTTGCGGGTGGATTTGCCCAGTGTGCCGAGGTAGGCATCGAGTGAGCCGAACGCGATCGGCAATACCGCACTCGGTAAACCAGGCATGGTTTGCAGCCCGGCCTCGCGGCAGACGTCAATCCACTGCTGATCGTGGCTGGGTGCATCCTTGACCGCCAACAGGCCGATACCCGCCTGGTTGGCATCGTTACGAGCCAACGTCAGTAACTGACGCAGCAGCGCCGGACGTCGGTCTTCGGTGATGTGGCTGGCGGTGCTTGCGTGGCATTGCTCGGTCACTGGTGATCCCAAGGCATACAAGCGAATATCCAGCACGCCCGGCAACCATTGGCGCAAGCGTTGCGTGATGCGTTTGCCGATGCCCTGCACCGTGGTGTCGAGCGAGTACTGCGTGGTAAACGCCGCGGCTGCGGCAATCAATGTGCTGCCTTCAAAGAGTGCAAGGTAGCGCCACTGGAAGTCGGTGACCCCCGCCTGTTCAACGGCCCGGTAATAATCCCAGTCCTCCAGTTCCCCTGGGAAACAGTCATTCCAGGCGCAGCGTTCAATGGCCTCGATAGTTGAAAAGGCTTGGGCGGTAATCACGTCTTGTCCTTAAGCTACGCCAGTTGTCGATACTCTTCACGCTCGCCGGGCTTTATGGAGAGCTGATGGACAAAGTCCGCGCTCAGGTCCACGACACGGCGGTATTCCAGGTCAACTGTGATCATGTGATAGCAGTTGTCCAGCAGGATCTTGGTGACCGGGCCGCCGAGATGGCGTTCGACGTAATCGGCGTTCCAGCGGCTGGTGATGTCGTCTTCGATGGAGTGCAGCACCAGGGCCGGCGTCTTGATCGACGGCATGCGTTTCTTGACCACGGCATTCATCCGGTGCAATTCGCGCACGGTGACGCCTTCCATGGTCAACAGACCGGCATTGCTGCTTTCGCCGTCCTTCATCTGACGTTCGACGATTGCCCGCAGGCGCTCGTTCTTGATGCCATAAGGTGGCTTCTCTTCGAAGCTGCAGATGTGCACGCCGAACGGAATCTTCATCAACAAAGGCGTCAGGAACGCCAGTTTGTGGATGCTCCAGCCGTCGTAGCGCAGGGTGGTTGAATACATCAGCAGGCCGGCGACCTGTCCTGGATGCTCGGAGGCAACATACATGGACATGACCGCGCCCATGGACAGACCGCCGACGAACACCTGTTCGTGCTTCTGGCGAATGCCCACGAATGTCTTGCGTACACCTTCGTACCAGTCCTGCCAGCCGGTGGCTTGCAGGTCGGCATTGTCACCGCAGTGCCCGGCCAGGGTTGGCACGTACACCGTGCAACCCGATTTGGCCAGGCCAATGGCAACCCGACGCAACTCCGTCGGGGTGCCGGTCAGGCCGTGGATCAACAACACCGCGACCTCGCCACTGCCGAGAACGAAACCGGTACTACCTTCGCCGAGATCGATCTCTGTTTGGTTCATCGTTTCATGGCCCGGTTCAGCAATTGCTCGAGCAGTTTCAGGCCCAGGTCGATTTCCGCGTAGCTGATTTCCAGCGACGGGGCCAGGGTGATCACGTTCTTGTAGTAGCCGCCCACGTCGAGGATCAGACCCAGTTTCTGACCGTCAACCACCATATCGCCCTTCATGCCTTCCTCGACCATGTAGTCCAGGGTCGCCTTGTCCGGGGTGAAGCCGTCAGTGGTGCAGATTTCGCAGCGCAGGGCCAGGCCCAGGCCGTCGACGTCGCCGATGATCGGGAAGCGTTTCTGCAGCTCTTGCAGGCCTTCGAGGAAGTACTTGCCCTTGGCCATGACCATCGAGCCGTAGTCGACTTCGTGGGTCATCTTGAACATTTCCAGACCGACCGCAGTACCCAGCGGGTTGGAGGCGAAGGTGGAGTGAGTCGAACCTGGCGGGAACACCTTCGGGTTGATCAGCTCTTCGCGAGCCCAGATGCCGCCCAGTGGGTTGAGGCCGTTGGTCAGCGCCTTACCGAAGACGATCACGTCCGGCTTGACGTCGAAGTGTTCGATCGACCACAGCTTGCCGGTACGCCAGAAACCCATCTGGATTTCGTCGACGACCATCAGAATGCCGTGCTGATCCAGCACTTGCTTGAGTTCGCTGTAGAAGTTCATTGGCGGAATCACGTAGCCGCCGGTGCCCTGGATCGGCTCGACGTAGAAGGCTGCGTATTCGCTCTGGCCGACTTTAGGGTCCCACACGCCGTTGTATTCGGTTTCGAACAGGCGGGCGAACTGCTGCACGCAATGGCTGCCGTATTCTTCCTTGGTCATGCCTTTCGGGCCACGGAAGTGGTACGGGAACGGGATGAAGTTGGCGCGCTCACCGAAGTGACCGTAGCGGCGACGGTAGCGGTAGCTCGAGGTGATCGACGAGGCGCCGAGGGTACGACCGTGGTAGCCGCCTTCGAAGGCAAACATCAGGCTCTTGCCGTTGGTGGCGTTACGCACGACTTTCAACGAGTCTTCGATGGACTGCGAACCGCCGACGTTGAAGTGCACGCGGCCGTCGAGGCCGAACTTGTTCTTGGCGTCGACCGCGATCATTTCCGACAGCTCGATCTTGCCTTTGTGCAGGTACTGGCTGGCGATTTGCGGCAGGGTGTCGATCTGTTGTTTCAGGGCGTTGTTCAGGCGCGGGTTGGCGTAACCGAAGTTGACCGCCGAGTACCACATTTGCAGGTCGAGGTAAGCCTGGTCGCTGGTGTCCCACACGTACGAGCCTTCGCAACGGCTGAAAATGCGCGGTGGTTCGATGTAGTGAACGGTGTCGCCGTACGAGCAATACTTGGCTTCTTTTTCCAGAAGAACCTGGTCTTCTGGTGTAGCAATTCGGATATCAGACATGGTGGAAGAGTTCCTGATTTTGTAGCGAGAGTTCAGAAGAGGCTTCAAGCGCGAATTCAGTGGCGTTGGCTGCGCTGCCGGCCGGCAGTTTGGCCAGCAGGGCCGGAAGTTCGGCGAAGCTGTCGAAGCGGGCGTAGGCGATGCCATTGCGTTCGCAATGTTCGGCCAGGCGGTCCTTGGCAAATACGAAGTCGGCGGTGGACGCCACGCACATGTCGGACTGGCCGTCACCAATCACCAGCACGCGTTTGCTGCTGGGTGTGGATTTGCATTTGCAGTTGCCGGAAGCCGCACGGCAAGCGTCGCTCGAATACGGGAAGTCGATGCGCCAGCTGTTGTTGTCGACCTGGCGCAGGCGGTTGGCGAGGATCGGCAGGAGGCTGACGTAGTTGCGCGCCAGAATCCGCGCGATACCTTGTTCGATACCGTCGCTGACGACTTCGATGGAAGCACCCAGGCCGACCACGTGGTCGACAAAGTCCGGGAAGTCGGCATCGATTTCGACGCTGTCGAAGAACCCGAGCAGTTCATCTGGAGTTGCCTTGACCAGCGAAAGCTGGCGGCTGAGGCATTCACGCGAACCGATAGCACCGCTCAGCCACTCGTCCTCGATCGCTTCCCAGCTCGGGTCGGCGAAACGTTGGAGAATGCTGTCGATGACGTCGGTTCGGGTGATGGTCCCGTCGAAATCACACACGATATGCCAATCAATCATCTGCATTACCTATTGGGGCAGGGGCGCGCTGATGCGCTTGCAACGGGGTAGAGCAGGGATTGTGCCAAGTTGTTTCTGACCCTATAGGCTGGGGCTCTGAGGTATGCTGTGCGGGAAATATGTCCGCGAAGCTACAATTTTTGTAGGTTGCTACAAACAACATGAGTGCTTGCGCAGCAAAATCGACCTGGGAGTTGATGCGCGCCTGTACTGATAAGGAATTGTTTTATGTTCAGGAAAATTTGCGCACTGCTGGCCAGCCTGCTGTGCCTTGGCGGCTTTTGCGCCACCGCGCAGGCGGCCGGGATAACCGGCGAGGCGGGTCTCGGCATGAGCAATCAGCCCTATGACCCCACGGGTAGCCGTTATGAAACCGTGCCGGTACCTTACTTCGATCTGGACTGGGGCGATGTCAGCCTCAGCACCGACGACGGTTTGACCTGGAGCGCCTTGAAAACCAATGGTTTCAGTGCCGGGCCGTTTATCAACTACATTCCGGGCCGCAACTCCAATGGCACGCTGCGGGGCCTGCACAATGTGTCGGCCATGGGCGAGGCCGGTGGTTTCGTTCAGTACAGCCCGGCTGATTTCTGGCGCATTTTCGCTTTCGTCGGCCATACCGTGGGGGCTAATCGCGGCCAGGGTGGTGTGCTCGGTCGGGTGGGCGGGGAAGTGGGTTATCCACTGGGGCTGGGGATCATTGGCAGTAGCGAATTGAGCGCCAGTTTTGCCGATCGCCAGCAGACTCAGACGTTCTTTGGTGTTTCCGCGAAAGACGCCCGGGATTCGGAGTTCCGTCCGTACAAGGCCAGTGGCGGCATGCAGAATGTCGCGTTGACCCAGAACTTCGAGTTCCCGCTGGCCGCAAAGTGGTCGCTGGTGACCAGTGCCACCTGGAAGCACCTGACCAATTCCGCGGCGGACAGCACTATCGTCAAGCAAGAAGGCCGCGTGAACCAGGGCGAAGTACAGGCGGCGATCAGCTACAAATTCAATTGACCATCCCCTGTAGCAGCAGGCTACGCCAGCTACGGTAAGTTTGGTCTGCTGTTTGCAATAGCTGTGGAGAACTCAATTTCTCAGGAGTGCTTCATGGCTCGTCCCGTGTATCGTTTCCTTGCCTATTCGCTGTGGGATCTGGTCCCGATTGCGCTGGGTGTGGCTCATCTGGCGTTTGTGCTGTGGTTGGTGCAGGCCTTCCATGACCTGTCGTGGTGGGCCATTGTGCCGCTGGCGCTGGTCTATGCCGTCAGCCTGTCGTGGAGCATCAACAGCATTTCCCACAACCAGATCCACAACCCGTACTTCACCCTTGGCTGGATGAATCGGGCGTTCGATCTGTTGTTGTCGGTCACCATCGGTTTCTCGCAGACCCTCTACCGCGACATCCACAATCGCCATCATCGTGGTAATTCAGACCTGCCGGACGCACACGGAAAAACCGTCGATCCGCTGTCGATCTACCTGCGTGGCAAGGATGACCAACCCGAGAACCCCTGGTCGTATACCTTTCTCAGCTTTTTCCGCGATGATCCCAAGCCGTTCTACGAAGAAATGCAGCGCAAGCGGCCGAGCGATGCGCGCTGGGTCAAGGTCGAGATCTATGTGACGGTGGCGGCGTATGTGGCGCTGGCGTTCTATGACTGGCATGCCGTGTTGCTGTTGCTGCCGTTCTGGTATCTGGGCCAGGCACTGTCGTCGCTCAATGGGTATTACGAGCATTTTGGCGGCAATCCGGACTTGCCGATCGCCTGGGGCGTGAGCAGCTACAGCGTGCTTTACAACCTGATCTGGATGAACAACGGCTACCACGCCGAGCACCATTACCGGCCGAAAATGCACTGGACCCAGGTCAAGGCATTCCACCGCGAAATTGCCGAGCAGCAACGTGCAGCGGGTGTGAAGGTGATCCCGGTGTCACACGGACTGGGCTTTCTGACGGCCCACCAGCCGAAACGCTGATTGTGGCGAGGGAGCTTGCTCCCGCTGGGCCGCGAAGCGGCCCTGAAACCTTGAGGGTCAGACACACCTGGGTGGTCGGATTGCGAGCGCTTCGCACTCGAGCGGGAGCAAGCTCCCTCGCCACAGGGAAATGCGTTGTTCTCAGGTTTCTTCGCCTTCTGCCAGCAACGCTATCCCGCCCATGATCACTGCCACGCCCAGCCAGTGCAGCAGGCTGATTTGCTCACCGAGGCCGAGCCACGAGCCGAGCAGCACGCCGACAAACACCAGCGAACTCAGCGGAAACGCCAGCGACAGGCTGCTGCGCCGCAGGATCAACATCCAGACGAAAAACGCCCCGATGTAGCAAGCGATGGCCGTCAGCACCCCAGGATTACCGGCCACGGCCGCCAGCCATTTAAGGTTGAAGTCCATCTGCCCCAGTTGATCGCCACCGACTTTGGTGGCGATCTGACCGCCACTTTCAAAACCGATCAGCAGCATCCAGAGCACCACAGTGCCCAGACGTCCGTGCAACCAACCCATAGTGCTGTTCCTTTCCATCATCGATTGAGCTTCAGGCATGGGCGACACACACGAGCATCACGCCCGCCGTAATCACCAGGGTGCCAAGCCAGCGCCGGCGGCTGACGGTTTCACCCAACACGACTTTACCGGCCAGTACCACGCCGCAATAAGCCAATGCCGCAGACGGAAACAACAGGCTCAGCGGTGCGCGGGACAGGGCTTCGAGCCAGACAAAGAACTCGATGGCGTAGGCGCCGATCCCGCACCAGAGCAACGGCGCGTTGAACACCTGGCCCCAGAATGCATTCAGTCGAAAGCCGCCTTCGAGCTCCGGTAAACGGTCCAGGCCCAGCTTGAAACAAAGCTGGCCGATGACGTCCAGAACTATCGAAAACGCCACCAGTAACACCACGGTCAAGGTCACGGGAATAACTCCTCGAACAGGCTGATCAGCGCCTGGTTGGTTGCCGCATTTCGCAGCAGATCGTCTTCGCTCCAGCGCTCGGGGGACGGCTGGTCGGATTTGGCTTCCCAACGCTTGAGCGCGTTGCTGAAGGCTGGTTGGGCGAACTCGCCGCAGACATCGATGCCGAGGATTCTCTTGCTCGCGGCCAGCATGCGCAGGGCCTGCAGCAAGTGCGTCAGCCGCATGCCACCCTGATCCCAGTTGGTCGCGGCGTCTTCACTGGCCAGCACATCCTTGTCGATGGTAATCCACACCGCTTCGGTCGGCAGGCTCTCGATCAGTTGCTGGAGAAACACCGGCCAGTCGAGGTCGGCCAGGTTACGCCAGTGCAACAGGTTTTCCCGCTGTTGATGCCCGGCACCATCGCCGATGAAACCCCAGACCTGGGACGGCGGATGCTGCCAGGGGAACAGCTGCAAGTCGCCACGCTTCAGCGCGCCGAGGTTGCCGCCACGCAGTTGCGGGTTATGCAGGTCATCACTGCACGGTCCGAGGGTGACGATGCGTTTGATGTTCGGCAGCTTCAGTGCCCGGTTGACCCATGAACCGCAATGCCGACGCGGCGCGAAACGCACCCAGTCGGGATGGTTGTCGAAATGAATCAGGCTGACTGGCTCGGTAATTTCGGCGAGAAAAGCCGGAGTCAGGTGGTGGTAGTCACCGGAACCTATAAAGAAGATTTCCGGCTGCGGCCCCGTATGGCGGGGCCGTTCGCGCAGGCGTTCGGAAAAGCGTCGATAGTTTTTCTCGCTGGACCACAAACGCAGTTTGGGGCCCAGATCGAGCAGGTCCAGACGCTTGGCGCGCCCGCTTTCCAGCAGGCGGGCAATCGGCGCCTGGGCTGTCAGGCTGTGGTCGAGGTCCAAGATATTCAAAACGTATTTTTACCCATGGCAGCGCCCCTCCAAAGCCGGCGCGGTCGATCGCGAGCGCAGGCCGGGCGGGCTTTAGGGGTTAAATGCAAGGGACGGGCCAGCGTCGGGTTTGAATGACCGGGTGAGGGGATCGATCTGAAGCCCTGAAAGGCAGTCAGGCGTGAACGCGGACCCAAACGGAAACCAACACCGTCGCCGCCATCAGCCACGCAAGCGCCGCCACCGCCAGCGAAGCCTCCAGGCGAAGGCGATCGACCATCACGTACAAGGTTGCCAGATAAACGAAGTACGGAATGATCGACCACATGCCAAACACGATGGTGGTCTTCAGATCGTCCAGCGAGCGGCCCTTACCGACGATGTAATGGGCAATCAGGGCAAAGGTCGGAAACAGCGGCACCAAGCCTGCGATGTAATAGTTTCTGGTTTTGGCGAGGAAGGCGAGGATCACCACCACCGCGGCGCCCAGTGTAGCTTTCAACAGTAGATCCACGGGAACTCTCGCAGCGGGTTAGTGGCTCAGGCCGTATTTTTTGACTTTGTCGAACAGCGTGGTCTTGGCCATGCCCAGTTCCAGGCTGGCCTGGGTCAGGTTGCCGCCGCTGCGCTGCAAGGCATCGTTGAGCAGGTTGCGTTCGAAGGCTTCCACCGCTTCGGAGAACGCCAGGCCTTGGGCGGCGCCACCGCTGCCGGATTTCTTGAAGGCCGGCAAACCCAGGGCAAATCGCTCGGCGACGTTGCGCAGTTCGCGCACGTTGCCGGGCCAGTCGTGGCTCATCAGGTTCGACAGGGTCTGGTTGTCCAGTTCAGGCAGCGCACGGTCAAAGCGCAGGGACGATTGCTGCAAGAAGTGTTCGAACAATTGCAGGATGTCTTCGCGGCGCTCACGCAGCGGCGGCAATTCCAGCGTCACTACGTTCAAGCGGTAATACAGGTCGCTGCGAAACTGACCGGCGCGGCTTAAGTCGTCGAGGTCGGACTTGGTTGCCGCGATCACCCGGCAGTCGACCGCAACGCTCTGGTTCGAGCCGAGCCGCTCCAGCGTGCGCTCCTGCAATACCCGCAGCAGTTTGATTTGCAGCGGCAGCGGCATGCTTTCCACTTCATCGAGGAACAACGTGCCGCCGTGGGCGTGTTCGATCTTGCCGATCCGGCGTTTTCCAGCGCCGGTAAAGGCATTCGCTTCGTGACCGAAGATTTCGCTTTCGAACAGGTTTTCCGGCAGGCCACCGCAGTTCAGCGCGACGAATTGCTGCGACTGACGGCGGCTGAAGTCGTGCAGGCAACGCGCGACCAGTTCTTTACCGGTACCGGTCTCGCCTTCGATCAACACGTTGGCCGAGGTGTCGGCGACGTTGGCGATCAGCTCGCGCAGGTGCTGCATGGCGGGCGAGCGCCCGATGATCCGGCCCTCAAGGGAATCACGCTCGGCCAGTTGCCGGCGCAGTGAGGTCACTTCGCGGGCGAGGCTGCGTTGCTCCAGGGCGCGGCGTGCGACGTCGACCAGGCGTTCGGGGGAGAACGGTTTCTCCATGAAGTCGTAGGCGCCTTTTTGCATCGCGCCAACCGCCATCGAGATGTCGCCATGGCCGGTGATCAGCACCACCGGCAGGCTACGGTCACGGGCCTTGAGGCGGTTCAGCAGTTCCAGGCCATCGATGCCCGGCAGGCGAATGTCGCTGATGACAATCCCGGCAAAGTCGTCGCCGACCCGCGCCAGGGCCTCTTCAGCGCTGCCAACACCTTCGCAGGGGATGTCTTCCAGGGCCAGGGCCTGCTGGCAACCGAGCAGGACATGGGGATCGTCTTCGACGATCAGCACACTAAGGTCGTTGTTCATATCGGCTCGGCGGGAAGGGGGCTTACCAACGGTAAGCTGAGGACGAAAGCGGTACCACCACTGACCGGGTGCTCGACGCCGAGGTGACCGCCGGTGGCGGCCGCCAGACTCGCGGACAGGGTCAGGCCAAGGCCCAGGCCCTGTTCGCCGGGTTTGGTGGTAAAGAAAGGCTCGAACAAATGCTTGCGGGCTTCGGTGTCGATACCGTGGCCGTTATCGCGGACGCGCAGGCGGTATTTGCCGTCGACAACCTCACCTTCCAGCCATAGCTCGGGCAATGGCTGCGCTTGCATGGCGTCCAGCGCGTTGCCGATCAGGTTGACCAGGATCTGTTCCAGGC
Source organism: Pseudomonas sp. 05N36 (assembly GCF_056397385.1). Lineage (NCBI taxonomy): Bacteria > Pseudomonadati > Pseudomonadota > Gammaproteobacteria > Pseudomonadales > Pseudomonadaceae > Pseudomonas > Pseudomonas sp. 05N36. Next base: position 178,549 of record NZ_JBFTNH010000006.1, read on the forward strand.
GGGTCTGGTCGATCTGTACTTGTACGTCGCTGAACTCGCGGTGCAACAGCAAGCGAGCGCTTTCAAGGCGTGCACCGAGCAGTTGCAAGGCGGCATCTACCGCTTTGCCGAGGCTGGCCTGGCCCTGGTCGTCGCCGCGCCGGGCAAAGGAGCGCAGGCTGGCGGTGATCCGGCCCATGCGGTCGATCAGATCGTTGATGGTTTTCAGGTTGGCACTGGCGATGTCCAGCTGACCGCGCTCGAGAAAGCGCACGGTATTGCCGGACAAGGTGCGCAACGCGGCCAGCGGCTGGTTCAATTCGTGGGCAATGCTGGTGGACATCTGGCCGATGGCCGCCAGTTTGCCGGCCTGTACCAGTTCGTCCTGGGCCCGGCGCAACGTTTCTTCGGCCTGGCGACGTTCGCGGATCTGGCTTTTCAGGCGCTCGTTGCTGGCCCGCAGGTCGGTAGTGCGTTCGGTAATCCTGCGTTCGAGCTGATTGTTGGCTTCTTGCAGCGCCTCACGGGCGGCGAGGCGGGTGGCGATGACTTTGCGCCGTTCGTTCCAGGCAATCAGCAGGAACGCCACCAGTGCGAAGGCCACAGCGACCAGGATGCCCTGGTTGATCGCTTCCCGACGCAAATCGCCGAGCGGTGTGAGCAGGGTGAAATTCCACGGTGTATCGCTCAAGGCGCGGGTCTGCGACAGGTAACTGATTTCCTGTTCATCCGAGACCAGCTCGGCGTTGGCCGGGAAGGTGATTTTCTCCACGCCTTCGGACAGCCGCTCGCGGGCCAGCGGTTCCAGTTCGTTGAGCGGGTACCAGTAATATTGCAGGCTGCGGGCCAGGCGTTCCTTGGTGTCGTCGCTGAGCGGGCGAACCGATTTGAGCCGCCGCGCCGGGTCGCTGGACAGGATGATGATGCCATTCTCGTCGCTGACGAAGGCTTCCAGGCGTGCACGCTGCCAGCGTTCTTCCATGGCTTCGAGGCGGACTTTGACCACTGCGACGCCGATGATCTTGCCTTGCTCTTCCAGGCCATGGGCCAGGTAGTAGCCGGGCTCGCCGTTGGTGCTGCCGATGCCGTAGAAACGACCGGGCTGACCGCGTACGGCATTCTGGAAATACGCACGGAAGGACAGGTCTTCGCCGAGGTAGCTGTCGACATCGCGCCAGTTACTGGTGGCCAGTACCCGACCGGTGGTGTCCATCACATAGATTGCCCGACTGCGGCTGCGCCGGTTCAGGCCTTCGAGGTAATTGTTGACCGCTTGCCGGTGCTCGGGCGTAGGGTCGGCCAGCAGCTCTGAAACACTCGATTCGAGTTCCAGCAGGCTGGGCAGGTAGGTGTATTTGTTGATCTCGCTTTCGACCGCGCGGGCGTGCAGTTCCAGCTGACGCTGACCGTTCTCGCTGAGGCTGCGAATGCCGTAGTGCTCGCTGACCCAGAAGCCGACATAACCCAGCCCGACCATCAGCAAGATGACCAGCGGTGGCAGGAACAGTTGGCGAATCAGACGGGGTTTCACGGCAAGTGATGGCGGCGCTGCGCGATAGAGAGTGGAGTCGCATTTCATCACAGATGCCTTGGGTCAACCACAACACAAATTTCCACATCAACACCGATCCAGTGTGGGAGCGGGCTTGCTCGCGAAAGCGGTGTGTCAGCCAACATTGATGTTGAAGCTGATGGCCTCTTCGCGAGCAAGCCCGCTCCCACAGGGTGGAGCGGTGCTGTTGTTAGTGCTGCAGAATCTTGTCGAGGAAGTGCTGCGCGCGGTCCGAGCGGGCGTTGATGTCGCCGAAGAACTCTTCCTTCTTGCAGTCTTCGATGATTTTGCCCTGATCCATGAAGATCACCCGGTCCGCCACTTTACGGGCGAAGCCCATTTCGTGGGTGACGCACATCATGGTCATGCCTTCGTTGGCCAGTTGCACCATCACGTCGAGCACTTCATTGACCATTTCCGGGTCGAGCGCCGAGGTCGGTTCGTCGAACAGCATGACGATCGGGTCCATCGCCAGTGCACGGGCAATCGCCACACGCTGTTGCTGACCACCGGAGAGCTGGCCCGGGTGCTTGTGGGCGTGAGCCGAAAGACCGACGCGCTCAAGCAGTTGCAGGCCCTTTTTGGTGGCCTCTTCCTTGCTGCGGCCCAACACCTTGATCTGCGCGATGGTCAGGTTTTCGGTGATGCTCAGGTGCGGAAACAGTTCGAAATGCTGGAACACCATGCCAACGCGCGAGCGCAGTTTCGGCAGGTCGGTCTTCGGGTCGGCGATGGAGGTGCCATCGACCACCACGTCGCCTTTCTGGAACGGTTCCAGGGCGTTGACGCATTTGATCAGGGTGGATTTACCGGAGCCGGACGGCCCGCACACCACAATCACTTCGCCTTTTTTGACCTCGGTGCTGCAATCAGTCAGTACCTGGAAGTCGCCATACCACTTGTTGACATTCTTGATAGAAATCATACGGCAAACCTTTTTTGCAGACGCTTGACCAGCCGTGAGGCGGCAAAGCTGATTGTGAAGTACACGAGACCTGCGATGATCAGGAACTCATTGGCGCGGCCGATGATGTCGCCACTGGCCCGCGTAGCATTGAGGAAGTCCACCAGGCCGACCGTGTAGACCAGCGAGGTGTCCTGAAACAGGATGATGCTTTGTTGCAGCAACAGCGGGGTCATCTTGCGAAACGCTTGCGGCAGGATGATCAGGCGCATCATCTGGCCGTAGCCCATGCCCAACGCCTTGGCTGCACCCATCTGTCCCTTGGGAATCGACTGCACGCCGGCCCGGACGATTTCGCAGAAGTACGCCGCTTCGAACATCATGAAGGCCACGATGCACGAGGTGAACGCACCGATCGGCGTGTCCTCGCCGGTGATCCAGCGCAGCACGAACGGTACCGCCAGGTAGAACCAGGTGATCACCAGCAGCAGCGGGATCGAGCGGAAGTAGTTCACGTAAGCGCCGGCAATGTTCGACAGCAGCTTGCTGTGGGACAAGCGCATCAGCGCCAGGAGAGTGCCGAGGATAATCCCGCCGACGACGCCGAGTGCCGTCAGTTGCAGGGTCATGACCATGCCGTTCCACATGCCGGGGACGGCCTGGACGACGCCACTGAAATCAAGATCCATTATTTACCCCCCACGGAAATCAGGCCGGGCACCGCAACTTTCTTCTCGACCATACGCATCAGCAGCATCAGGCTCATGTTCAGGGTGAAGTAGATCAGGGTCGCCAGGGTGAAGGCTTCGAACAGGTTGGCGGAGAACTCCGCGGTCTGTTTGGTCTGTGCGAGCAGCTCCATCAGGCCGATCAAGGAGGCGACGGAGGAGTTCTTGAAGACGTTGAGAAATTCCGAGGTCAGCGGCGGAATGACGATCCGGTAGGCTTGGGGCAGCAGCACATTCCAGTAGATTTGCGGCAGCTTGAAGCCCATGGCGCGGGCGGCCGATTCCTGGCCACGCGGCAGCGCCTGGATACCCGTGCGCACTTGCTCGCACACCCGGGCGGCGGTGAACAGGCCCAGGCACACGACGACGCTCAGGTAGGCCGAAGTGGTCGGGTTCAGGTCCTGCTTGTACCAGTCCTGCAGGTTTTGCGGCAACAGGTCGGGCACCAGGAAGTACCAGATGAACAGCTGAACCAGCAGCGGTACGTTACGAAAGAGTTCCACATAGCAGGTGGCGATACCCGATACCAGGCGATTCGGTACGGTACGCATGACGCCGAGCACCGAGCCCAGCGTCAAGGCGATGATCCAGGCCACGATGGCGATGGCGATGGTCCAGCCCAATCCCGTGATGAACCAGTCGAGATAGGTCTCGCTGCCCACGCCGGTGGACTTGAAGAACACGCCCCAATCCCAGTTGTAATTCATTAGGGTCTCCCCTCAGATCAATCGATGTACAAGTGCCCGCCTGGGGAAACTCCGTTCCCTCCGATCTCGACGATCAGGCACACGCGATCGGCTCGACAACCACCGGTTCGAGTGTTTCCAGAAGGTGCCAGCGGGTAGTGACAGCCTCCTGAAAGGGCGCAGGCCCTGTCAGGAGGTGGGTCAGTCAGAAATCAGGATTTCTTTTCTTCAGCCGCTTTGTCGGTCGGGTTGGCGATCAGGGCCTTGAGCTCGTCGCTCATCGGGAACATCAGGTTCAGGTTTTTTGGCGGGATTGGCTGAGTGAACCACTTTGCGTAGATCTTGTTGATATCGCCGGACTTGTAGGTCGCGACGATGGCGTCGTCTACAGCCTTCTTGAACGGCGCGTCGCCCTTGCGGACCATGCAGCCGTAGATTTCATAGGACTGGGCAGTACCGGTCACGGCCCAATCATTCGGATTCTTGGCCTTGGCCATTTCACCGGCCAGCAAGGCGTCGTCCATCATGAAGGCGACAGCACGACCCGATTCCAGCATCTGGAAGGATTCGCCATGGTCTTTGGCGGAGATGACGTTCATGCCCATCTGCTTGTCGGCGTTCATCGACTTCAGAATGCGCTCGGACGTGGTGCCGGCGGTGGTCACGACGTTCTTGCCCTTGAGGTCGGCGAAGTCTTTGTAGGTCGAGTCTTTTTTCGACAGCAGCTTGGTGCCGATTTCGAAGATGCCAACGGAGAAATCAACTTGTTGCTGACGCTCGGTGTTGTTGGTGGTGGAACCGCACTCGACGTCTACAGTGCCGTTTTGAACCAGTGGAATACGGGTTTGCGAGGTGACCAGGTTGTACTTGACCTTCAGGTCTGGCATATCCAGGTCTTTCTTGATGGCTTCGACGATTTTCAGCTGAATATCGTGGGAGTAGCCGACCGGTACACCGGAAGCATCTGCAATGTAGGAAAACGGAATAGAAGCGTCGCGATGCCCCAGGGTAATGGTGCCGGACTCTTTGATCTTTTTCAGGGTGCCGGTGAGTTCGGCGGCGAAAACTGGCGTGCTGATCAGAGCGGCCGCAATGGCTGCGCCCAGGATATGGGGAACGATGCGCATCAAATTTTCCTCTACATTGTTTTTATATGGAGCCGGTTTATCGGCCCTTTTGTACTGCGGAATGCCTTGACGGCTCCTGAAGTGTTGGCACATCAGACATTCTTACCAAGTTGTAGAGCATGAGTCGTGCCAGTCCGAAATTCATCAGCTAACTTATTGATTTTAAAAAATATTTAATTTTTATAGGGGTGGATTCAGGACTCGATAATCCGGTTAACCGAATCGACTGACGGGTCGCGTTCGGAAAACCGAATGCAAGAATTCGCAGCCCGCGGCAGCAGCTAAGCTGGAATGTGATTCCCTGCGAGCAGCCGCAGACCGCGATCCTGGTGATCTGAATGGCAGCGCAATTCTTCACCTTCATTGCGGGTTTCAACGGATGAAAATCCTCGGCGTCCTTTGCCTTCTCCTGACCCTCGGCGGTTGCAGCTCCTTGCTGTTCTACCCCGATCCCGGTCTGCCGTTTACCCCGCAAAAAGCCGGGCTTGAATACCGTGACGTCACCTTGACCACCGCTGACGGCGTGAAACTCAATGGTTGGTGGCTGCCGGCCAAAAAAGGCGTAGCGGTCAAGGGCACAGTGCTGCACTTGCACGGCAATGGTGGAAACCTCGCCGGGCATCTGGGGGCCAGTTGGTGGCTACCGAAGCAGGGTTACCAGGTGCTGTTGGTGGACTATCGCGGCTATGGGCTGTCGCAGGGTAAACCCGGCCTTCCGGCGATCTATCAGGACATCGACGCTGCATTCAAATGGCTGGACGAGGCGCCAGAAGTCCACGGCAAACCGTTGATCGTTCTGGGCCAGAGCCTTGGCGGTGCGCTGGTCGTGCATTACCTGGCTGAACACCCCGAGCGTCAGCCCCGGCTCAAGGCGCTGGTCCTCGACAGCGTGCCGGCCAGTTACCGGGATGTCGGGCGGTTTGCACTGAGTTCGTCGTGGATGACCTGGCCGTTTCAGGTGCCGTTGTCCTGGCTGGTGCCGGACGCCGACAGCGCGATCTACGCCATGCCGCAGGTCAATGGCGTGCCAAAATTGATCTTCCACAGTATCGACGATCCGCTCGTGCCTCTTTCCAATGGCATCCGACTGTATCAAGCTGCGCCCGCGCCCAGGGTTCTGCAATTGACCCGAGGCGGGCATGTGCAGACCTTCAGCGTCCCGATCTGGCGCACCGTCATGCTGCGTTACCTCGATGACCCGCAGCACTTCAACGGTCTGCGCCGCCTGGGCGAAACGCCCAATTACCCGGCACCCCCGAATTCAGAAGTTGAACCTCCAGAGAGTCCGCAATGAGTGAAGAACGTAACGCCATCCCACTGATCATCACCGGTATCTGCAGCATCCTCGGCACGGTCGGGGCCTTGTGGTACTACGGCTACCTGCACTTCGCCAAACCGGAAGACGCACTGCTGCTGAACGATTTCACCATGCTCAAGACCGTGCCGGGCGAAGACTACAAAGTCTCCCTGGAGCCGGCCGCGCAAGTCGCCCAGTGTGTCGATGGCGTGCTGGTGCTGTTCGACACCGAACAGAAAGGCCTGACCGGCGTGCTGGTCAACAACAAGAAGAAGGCCGTGCGTTGCATGGGGCAGGAAACGCCGCAGCTCGAACAGTAATCCCTGCGACGTGAACCTTTGTGGCGAGGGAGCTTGCTCCCGCTAGCCTGCGAAGCAGGCCTGAAAGCTCTCACCTCGTTGTTTCAGATAGACCACCTCAGTCGAGTTACGACTGCTGCGGGTCCCGGCGGGAGCAAGCTCCCTCGCCACAGCTCCTCAGTGTTTTTGCTTGCCGTTCTGCGCTGATAAATCGTGCAAATGGCGCCGCGACAATTCGAGAAAACGCGGTGTCGGGCCAACGTCTTCATAGAGCGGGTCGCCTTCCTCATCGGTTGCGACCACATGCTGACCCTTGATGTAGGGGAAACTCGCTTCGAGTTCTTCCAGGGCGGCCCCGATCAGTTCGCCCAGCAGTTCTTCGGGGTGGCGTTTGGGGTACATCTCGATAAGCGCCGCCAACCGCGCCGCGGCTTCGACGTCCAGGTGAATGGTGTAGCCGGTCTTGGTCAAACGGCCTTTGGCGGTTTCTTCCCAATGCTGGGCTAGCTCACGGATTTTCATAATGACCTCAATAGGCACCTGCTGGTGGCAGGGGAGATGAGTGTCCGGCCGTGGCCGGTGGCAAGCCTTTGTACGGCTTATTCTTCAGACTAGCCCCAACCTTCGGGGTTTACCGTCGATTTGTCGTCTGACTTGTAAGAACCCGCTGTGGACGGCACTCTTGGAGTCGACCGCCATTCGCTGGAGAACTGCTGATGACTGATATCGATGCACGCTTGCGCGAGGATGTTCACCTGCTGGGTGAGTTGTTGGGCAACACCATTCGTGAGCAGTACGGGGATGGCTTTCTCGACAAGATCGAGCTGATCCGCAAGGGTGCCAAGGCTGACCGTCGTGGCTCGACGGACGCTGAACTGCGTGCCAGCCTCAACCAGTTGACTGAAGATGAACTGCTGCCAGTGGCGCGAGCGTTCAACCAGTTCCTGAACCTGGCGAACATCGCCGAGCAATATCAGTTGATTCACCGCCGCGAAGAGTCCCGACCGGCACCGTTCGAGGCGCGGGTGCTGCCCGAACTGCTCGCCCGCCTGCGGGCTGAAGGGCATGGCAGCGACGCGCTGGCGCGGCAATTGGGACGGTTGGAAATCGAACTGGTGCTGACGGCACACCCGACTGAAGTCGCCCGCCGGACCTTGATCCAGAAATACGACGCCATCGCCGCACAACTGGCGGCGCAGGATCACCGCGACCTGACCGGTGCCGAGCGCGAGCAGATCAAATCGACCTTGCAGCGCCTGATCGCCGAAGCCTGGCACACCGAAGAAATCCGCCGCACCCGGCCAACCCCGGTCGATGAAGCCAAGTGGGGCTTTGCGGTGATCGAGCATTCGCTGTGGCAGGCGATTCCCAACTACCTGCGCAAGGCCGACCAGGCCCTGCACGCGGCCACCKGTCTGCGCTTGCCGCTGGAGGCGGCGCCGATTCGCTTTGCCTCGTGGATGGGCGGCGACCGCGATGGCAACCCGAACGTCACCGCCGAGGTGACCCGTGAGGTCTTGTTGCTGGCGCGCTGGATGGCGGCTGATTTGTACTTGCGTGATGTCGATCATCTGGCCGCTGATTTGTCGATGCAGCAGGCCAGTACCGCGTTGCGGGCCAAGGTCGGGGACAGCGCCGAACCTTACCGTGCAGTGCTTAAACAGCTGCGTGAACGCCTGCGCGCGACCCGTAACTGGGCGCAGGCATCCTTGACCGCGAGCACCCCGGCACCGGCCGATGTGCTGCAGAATAACCGCGAGCTGCTGGACCCTCTGGAGCTGTGCTATCAGTCGCTGCATGAATGCGGCATGGGCGTGATCGCCGACGGCCCGTTGCTCGATTGCCTGCGTCGGGCGGTGACGTTCGGCCTGTTCCTGGTGCGACTCGACGTGCGCCAGGACTCGTCGCGGCATGCGTCGGCGATGACTGAAATCACCGACTACCTCGGGCTCGGTCGCTATGAAGACTGGGACGAGGAAGCGCGCATCAGCTTCCTGATGGGCGAGCTGAACAATCGTCGGCCACTCCTGCCGGCGTATTTCAAACCTTCGGCCGACACCGCCGAAGTCCTGGCGACGTGTCGTGAAATCGCCGCGGCACCGGCGGCGTCGCTCGGCTCGTATGTGATCTCCATGGCAGGCGCCGCGTCGGACGTGCTCGCCGTGCAGCTGCTGCTCAAAGAATCTGGCGTGTTGCGACCCATGCGCGTCGTGCCGCTGTTCGAAACCCTGGCTGACCTCGACAACGCCGGCCCGGTGATCGAGAAACTGTTGCTGCTGCCGGGTTACCGCTCGCGGTTGCAGGGCCCGCAGGAAGTGATGATCGGCTATTCCGACTCGGCCAAGGACGCCGGCACCACGGCGGCGGCCTGGGCTCAGTACCGGGCGCAGGAGCGCCTGGTGGATATCTGCCGCGAGCAACAAGTTGAACTGCTGTTGTTCCATGGTCGCGGCGGCACCGTGGGCCGTGGCGGTGGCCCGGCCCACGCGGCGATTCTGTCGCAGCCACCGGGGTCGGTGGCCGGGCGTTTCCGTACCACCGAGCAAGGGGAAATGATTCGGTTCAAATTCGGCCTGCCGGACATCGCCGAGCAAAACCTCAACCTGTATCTGGCCGCAGTGCTCGAAGCAACGCTGTTGCCGCCGCCACCGCCGGAACCGGCATGGCGCGGCCTGATGGACGAATTGGCGGCCGATGGCGTCAGCGCTTATCGCGCCGTGGTGCGGGAGAATCCGCAGTTCGTCGAGTATTTCCGTCAATCCACCCCCGAGCAGGAACTGGGGCGCTTGCCGCTCGGCAGCCGTCCGGCCAAACGTCGTGCCGGCGGGATCGAAAGCCTGCGGGCGATTCCGTGGATCTTCGGCTGGACCCAGACCCGCCTGATGCTGCCGGCCTGGCTCGGCTGGGAAGCGGCGTTGAGCAACGCCTTGGCGCGCGGTGAGGGTGAGTTGCTGGCGCAGATGCGTGAGCAGTGGCCGTTCTTCCGCACGCGCATCGACATGCTGGAGATGGTGCTGGCCAAGGCTGACGCGGACATCGCCCAGTCCTACGACGAGCGATTGGTTGCGCCTGATTTGCTACCTTTGGGGGTGCATTTACGCGACCTATTGTCGCAGGCGTGCTCTGTGGTCCTTGGCTTGACCGGTCAGTCGCAGCTGCTGGCACATAGCCCTGACACCCTGGAGTTCATCCGTTTGCGCAACACCTACCTCGATCCGCTACATCTATTGCAGGCTGAACTCCTGGCGCGCTCGCGACAGCCAGATGTGGTGCAGGGCAGCCCGGTGGAGCAAGCGTTGCTGGTGTCTGTGGCGGGGATTGCCGCCGGTTTACGGAATACCGGCTAAGGTTTTTTGCGAGATGTTGCAGGTGGTTTGACTGCGACAAGCGACCGGTCCGCGGGGGCCGGTTGCGGTTGTCAGGCGACACTTTGTTATGGGGTTGCGACTTGGATCGCCTCCTCGCCAGGGCGTAACAGGCACGGGTTGCTCCGACTTTCGGCGGCTTGTGTGGTCAGGGCCTGCTGTGTATCTTGATCAGCCTTTGGCCGTTTGGGCGGCCCACGACCCTATTTTTGAGATTGGCCCCACGCGGCAAATCCGATCGTTATCTAAATAAGAAATTGAGGAGCACATCGATGCGCGTCATTCTGCTGGGAGCTCCCGGGGCCGGTAAAGGTACTCAGGCTAAGTTCATCACTGAAAAATTCGCTATTCCACAGATCTCCACCGGCGACATGCTGCGTGCTGCCGTCAAGGCCGGCACCGAGCTGGGCATTAAAGCCAAGAGCATCATGGACGCAGGCGGCCTGGTCTCCGACGACCTGATCATCGCACTGGTCAAGGATCGTATCGCCCAGCCTGATTGCGCCAACGGCTTCCTGTTCGACGGTTTCCCGCGCACCATTCCTCAGGCTGAAGCCCTGGTCGATGCCGGTGTAGAACTGGATCACGTGGTTGAAATCGCCGTTGATGACGAAGAAATCGTCCAGCGTATCGCCGGTCGTCGTGTACACGAAGCCAGCGGCCGTGTTTACCACACCGTCTACAACCCGCCGAAAGTCGCGGGCCAGGACGACGTCACCGGCGAAGCGCTGGTGCAGCGTAAAGACGACACTGAAGAAACCGTGCGTCATCGTCTGTCGGTCTACCATTCCCAGACCAAGCCACTGGTGGATTTCTACCAGCAGCTGTCGGCTGCCCAAGGCAAGCCGAAGTACAGCCACATCGCAGGCGTCGGTTCGGTCGAAGCGATCACCGGCAAGGTGCTTGAAGCGCTGAGCTGAGAAAGCTGATTTGCTTTACCTACAACGGCCCGCTTGCGGGCCGTTGTTGTTTATACTGGCGCACTTTTTCCAACTCTCTTTACGGAAACATCGATGAGCACCTTGCTGGCCCTGGACACCGCGACTGAAGCTTGCTCCGTTGCCTTGCTGCATGACGGCAAGGTCACGAGTCATTACGAGGTGATCCCGCGCCTGCATGCGCAGAAGTTGTTGCCGATGATCCAGCAGTTGTTGGCGGATGCAGGCACCACCTTGCAAGCGGTCGATGCGATTGCCTTTGGTCGCGGCCCGGGTGCGTTCACTGGCGTGCGAATCGCCATTGGCGTGGTTCAGGGCCTGGCGTTTGCGCTGGATCGTCCGGTGTTGCCGGTGTCCAACCTGGCGGTATTGGCGCAGCGCGCATTGCGCGAGCACGGTGCACATCAGGTCGCGGCGGCCATCGATGCGCGGATGGATGAAGTCTATTGGGGCTGCTACCGTGAAACCGCCGGCGAAATGCGTCTGGTAGGGGCTGAAGCGGTGTTGCCGCCAGAAGTCGCGGCATTGCCGGCAGAGGCCTCGGGCGACTGGTTCGGCGCGGRCACCGGCTGGGGCTATGGCGAGCGCATCGCGGTCAACCTGATCGGCCAGGATGCCGGCATGTTGCCTCACGCCGAAGACTTGCTGACCCTGGCCCGTTTCGCCTGGGAACGCGGCGAAGGCATCCCGGCGGACGACGCGCAGCCGGTTTACCTGCGCGACAAAGTGGCAACCCCCAAAGCCCGGTAATCCGAGTGCTTTTGTGGCGAGGGAGCTTGCTCCCGCTGGGGTGCGAAGCGCCCCCAAAATCTGCAGCCTCATTTCGTCAGATGTACCGCGTCGGCTAATCTGCGGGCGCTTCGCCCCCGAGCGGGAGCAAGCTCCCTCGCCACAGGGGCGCAGCCAATGGTCAGTTTCTGCCGCGCGCCTTTAAACCTTTTCCGGTTTCTGTGCTCTAGTTATCACTTGGGAGTTTGCGCACATTGGTAAGTGCCGCTAAATTGCCATCATCGATAGAGAGTTTGTAACCATGCGCATAGACGGCTTTGCCTCTCAGTCCTACCCCATCAAGCGCAAGCCGCGTAAAGGCGACGTGTCGGTGGACGAGTCCCTCGAGGATATCGATGGCGAGCAGGAGTTTCCTTCTGAGGAGCAACTGGCCGCCCGCGCCGCCAAGGCTTCTGCGCAACGCCTGAGCAATCTCCCCGCCCGTCAGCAGGACATGATCTACCACCGCGCCATGAGCAAAAGCGTGGCGATGGCCCTGGCCAGCTACCTGAGCACCGCGGCTTTCGTCGATTGGGATATGGAAGTGCTGGGTCTCGACCTGCACATCTGATGCGGTTGCCTTATTACCTCGGTTGCCCGTCCTGGAGCGAAAACGCCTGGCGCGAGTACTTGTATCCGCAAAACGCCCGCCCCAATGAATTTCTCGACCTGTACTCACAGGTGTTCAACGCCGTTGAAGGCAACACCACGTTCTACGCCCGCCCTGCGCCGGCGACGGTGGAGCGCTGGGCGCAGACGATGCCGGAACATTTTCGCTTCACCGCCAAATTCCCCGGCGACATCAGCCACGGCGGCGACCTGCGCGAGCAACTGAGCGCCGCCGAAACCTTCGTGCAATTGCTCAGCCCACTCGGTGAGCGGGTTTCACCGCTCTGGCTGCAACTGTCGACAGCGTTCACCCCGCAACGGCTGGGCGAGCTGGCCGGGTTCATCGATGGGCTGCAGCGGCCGTTGGCCGTTGAAGTGCGGCATCGGGACTTCTTCGCCAAAGGCGATGCCGAGCGCAGGCTCAATCGGCTGTTGCTGGATCGTGGCGTGGAGCGCATTTGCCTCGATCCACGGGCGCTGTTCAGTTGCACGTCGACTGAACCTTCGGTGCTTCACGCGCAATCGAAAAAGCCCAAGGTGCCACCGCGTCCGGCGGCTTTTACTCAATTCCCGCAGGTGCGTTTCATCGGTCATCCGCTGCTTGAAGCCAACGATACGTTCCTGACGCCGTGGGTCGAGAAAATCGCCGAATGGATCGAAGAGGGCCGCACGCCGTACATCTTCCTGCACACCGCCGACAACTTGCTGGCCGCCGCTTTGGCACAACGCTTTCATACTCGGTTGATGGCGCGTTTGCCTGGCTTGCCGGCGCTGCCTGAGCTATACAGAGAACCCGCCGCCGAGCAGCTTGGGTTGCTCTGACGACGGGCCTATCCCTTCTGCAGGAGTGAGCCAATGGATGCGCAAACCCTTAAAGCTCAGGCCTTCAAGGCCTTACACGAAGGTGCCGGAGCTTTTGTGATCCCCAACCCGTGGGACGCCGGCTCGGCAAAAATGCTTGCCGGCCTGGGTTACCAGGCGCTGGCGACCACCAGTGCCGGTTATGCTTTTTCGCTGGGCCGCCCGGATGGCGCGGTCAAGCTCGAAGAGACACTGGTCAACGTTCGGGCGATTGTCGCCGCGAGCGATCTGCCGGTGGCAGTCGATCTGGAAAACGGTTTTGCCGACAGCCCGCAGGAATCCGCCGAGAGCTTGCTACGCGCCGCCGCTGCTGGTGCGGTCGGTGGCTCGATCGAAGACGCTACCGGCCGTGAAGACGGCCCGATTTACTGCTTTGAACACGCCGTCGCACGAATCGAAGCGGCGGTCGCGGCTGCGCGCAGTTTGCCGTTCCCGTTCACCCTGACCGCGCGTGCCGAGAATTACCTGCACGGTAATCCGGACCTGGCCGACACCATTCGCCGCTTGCAGGCCTTTGCCGAGGCGGGCGCCGATGTGCTGTATGCGCCGGGCCTGCGCAACGCCGAAGAGATACTGGCGGTGGTCCGCGCCGTGGCGCCGAAACCGGTCAATGTGCTGATGTCCGGCGGTCTCAAGTTGAACGTCGCGCAGCTCAGTGAAATGGGCGTCAAGCGGATCAGTGTCGGCTCGGCCATGGCCCGTGCGGCCTACGGCGCGTTCTATCAGGCCGCGCAGGAAATTCAGTCGCACGGCACCTTCGATTTCGCCGACCGCGCGCTGCCGTTCGGGCAGATCAATCAACTGTTCAAAGGCTGACCCACAGGGAGTTGTCGTGCGGTTTCTGAAAGTGCTGTTGGCGGTGATGCTGGTGATGGGCGGCTTGCTGGTGGGTGTCTGGCGCGGTTGGCTGCCGTTGCCAGCGGCCTGGAACCCTTGGGCGCCGCTGGATGTCCGGGCCACGCCGAACCTGCTGACGCGCTTCAAATTGATGAGACTGCGCGATAACCCTGAACTCTGCGACCAGGTGCTCAACGGTGCCGGGTTGAAGTTCACCCGCCAGGCCGACAGCAACCCGGACGTCGATTGCCCGCTGAACAACACCCTGCGCGTGCAGGGCGGCGAGGTGGCGCTGAGCAGCAGCTTTCTCGCCAGTTGCCCGCTGGCGGTGGCGTTTGTGCTGTTCGAGCGGCATGCCCTGCAACCGGCGGCGCAGGCCACGTATGGGCAGGCGGTGGCGCGGGTCGATCACCTCGGCAGTTTTGCCTGCCGCAACATGTACAACCTCGAAAACGGCTCGCGCAGCCAGCACGCGACGGCCGATGCACTGGATATCGCCGGCTTTCGCCTGGCGGACGGGCGCAGTATCAGCGTGCTGCGAGACTGGCCGAAGGACAATGACGATGCGCGTTTTCTACGCAAGGTTCGCGATGGCGCGTGTGACATGTTCAGCGTGGTATTGAGCCCGGACTACAACGCTGCCCATCGCAACCATTTTCATCTGGATGTCGGGCCGTGGTGGGTGTGTCGCTGAAGCTGAAGTTGAGGTTCAGGCGGCGATGCGCAGGTTCTGCAGGACGATCGGGCGAGCCCAGCCGTTATCAAAATCGAATTGCTTCTGTTGCTCGACCAGCTCTTCATGCGGATAAGGGGTTGCCGGTTTATCCAGCAGGTCGAGTTCGAACTCGGCAATCGGCAGGTGCAACGGACGCGGTTGCGGTGCCGGGCCTGGCGCAGGCAATGGCTGACCGGCGGCCAGGACGATCGGGCGCACCCAAGCGCTTTCGAAGTCTTGTTGCTTCTGTTGCGCGAGAATTTCTTGCGGCGGGAACGGCGGGAACGGTTTGTCGGCCAGGTCCATTTCGAACTCGGCAATCGGCAGGAACAGCGGCTCAGGCGGACGGACTTCGGTGTCCTTCACGTTGCAGGCGCGCTGCGTGACGATGTGTTCGAGCAGTTCAGCGCCAACGGTCGGTTCGACCGGGCCATCGATGGCGACGGGGGTGTAACTGCCTGGCGCCGGTGCAGCATCGCCCAAATGATCGGCCAGTGCCTGGGCAAAAAAATCCTGCCACAGGTGACTGACGCCGCTCAGTGCTTGGGAATTACGCAGGCCATAATCGCCGTGGGGCGAGATGTAGCCTACTGATGTGCGTTGAATGTCTGACATTTCTCTCGGTCGACGCTCAGCTCTGGCAAAATGCTCGATAGTTTTGTTATCGGCCGTTTTTGCCGATCATTAATTTTTTGAGTGTGTTTTCTGATGAGTGAGCAACCCGCGGCCAGCCGCATCAAAGTCCAGGCCCTGGCCGAAGCGTTTCAGGCACGCGCCGAGCACTGGGCCGAGCGATTGAACTTGCCGTTGCTGCTGGACGATGCCGAGTTTGCATTGCAAGTGGGTGAGCACGGCTTGCAACTGCAACAGCTCGGCCCGGACGCACCGGGACCGGTGCGGGTGGACTTCGTCGAGGGCGGCGCGGCCCATCGCCGGTTGTACGGTGGCGGCAGCGGCCAGATGATCGCCAAGGCTGTCGGCGTCGCTCAAGGCGTGCGGCCGAAGGTGCTGGATGCCACGGCGGGGCTGGGCAAGGATGGTTTTGTGCTGGCAAGCCTGGGCTGCGAAATGAGCCTGATCGAGCGTCAGCCGTTGATTGGCGCGTTGCTCGAAGACGGTTTGGCCCGCGCGGCGGAAGATTTTGAGGTGGCGCCGATCGTGGCGCGGATGACCTTGCTCAAGGGCAACTCGATCGAGTTGATGCGCAACTGGGAAGGTGAGCCGCCGCAGGTGATCTACCTCGATCCGATGTTCCCGCATCGTGAGAAAACCGCGTTGGTGAAGAAGGAAATGCGCCTGTTTCGCCCGCTGGTAGGCGATGACCCGGATGCACCGGCCCTGCTTCAAGCTGCACTCGCACTGGCCAGCCACCGAGTGGTGGTCAAGCGCCCGCGCAAGGCGCCGTGCATCGAAGGGCCAAAGCCGAGCCATGCGCTGGACGGCAAGTCCAGCCGCTACGACATCTACCCCAAGAAAGCGCTCAAGCCTTAAGACCGTGTTGCTCCCATCGCGAGCAGGCTCGCTCCCACAATGGATCGGTGCTGACCACAAATCCTGTGACCAACCGAAAACCCTGTGGGAGCGAGCCTGCTCGCGATAGCGTCCGCCCAGACGCTACATATCTATCAGGCCGAACCCGGCCGATACGCCCGCATAAACAACCCCACCACTTCCTGTATGTGAGCCTCGGCCGCGTCCCCGGTCAAGGGTTCGCCGCAGCCGAAGAGCAAGCGAAAATTCGCTGCGCCTTTGAGCAGGCAGAAGAAGTGCTCGGCGGCATTGAGCGGCTTGTCGATGCTCAAGGCGCCGATCTGGTCGACCTTCGTCAGCAAGCGTTCCATGCCCTGCAACATCCGCTGCGGACCTGCCTCGAAGAAGATCAGCGAGAGTTTCGGGTCCTGACTCCCCAGCGTCATGATCAGGCGATGCAGGTTCACCGATTCATCGCTGTTGATCAGCAGATGAAAGCCTCGGGCGATGTTCAACAGCACATTCTCGATCGGCATGCCGTCGGGCAGTTCGAAGAACAGAGTAGGCAATTGCGCTTCGCATTTGGCCATCACCGCACAGGAGAACAGCGTCTCCTTGTCGTTGAAGTGACTGTAAACAGTCAGCTTTGATACTCCGGCCTCAGCCGCCACCGCGTCCATGCTGGTGCTTGCGTAACCATTGCTCAGAAAAAGGCGTTTCGCCGCCTCAAGGATCGCCTCGCGCTTGGCGAGATCCTTCGGGCGACCGGGGCCGTTGGGTGCTGGAAGATTGTTGGACATTTTTCGCTTTAATACTGGACTGGTGAGTTTGCTATTAATAACATACCGGCCAGTATAATTATTCAAAACCCCATTAGCGAAGGATCGTTCACCATGTCGCGCTTTGCGTTGCCAGTCAGCCTGGCATTCCTGTTGTCTGCGTGCGGCCACGAAGAGCCGGTGCAAGTCACCGTGCGTCCGGCCATGGTGGTTCAGCCTGAGCCTTCCGCGCAGGCGATGGACAGCTATCCCGGCGAAGTTCGCGCACGTTATGAGCCAGACCTGGCCTTCCGTATCGGCGGCAAAGTCAGCCGACGACTGGTCGAGGAAGGTGAGCGGGTCAAGGCCAACCAGCCGCTGGCAGAACTCGATCCCCAGGACGTGCGCCTGCAACTGGAAGCAACTCGTGCGCAGGTTGCTGCCGCTGAGGCCAACCTGAACCTGGTGCGTGCCGAGCGTGATCGCTACAAGACCCTGATGGACCGTCAGATGGTCAGCCGCTCGCAGTACGACAATTCTGAAAATCTCTACCGCTCCGGCGAAGCACGGCTCAAGCAGATCAAGGCCGAGTTCGACGTGGCCAGCAACCAGGCCAGCTACGCTGTGCTGCGCGCCCCGCATGACGGTGTCGTGGCCAAGCGCTCCGTGGAAGTCGGGCAAGTGGTGGCCGCCGGGCAGACCGCCTTCACCCTGGCCACCGACGGCGAGCGTGAAGTGCTGATCAGCCTGCCAGAGCAAAACTTCGGCCGTTTCAAGGTTGGCCAGCCGGTCACCGTTGAACTCTGGACCCAGCAAGGCCAGCGGTTCGCCGGGAGCATTCGTGAACTGTCGCCGGCCGCCGATCCAAAATCTCGGACCTTTGCCGCGCGCATCACCTTTAGCGCTGGCAAGGTGCCGGCCGAGCTTGGCCAAAGCGCCCGGGTATTCATTCAACTGGCTGACGTGGTGCCGCTGTCGGTGCCGCTCTCGGCGCTCACCGCAGAAAACGGCGCGACGTACGTCTGGGTTGTCGGTGCCAACAACACCCTGAAAAAGGCCCCGGTTCGTGTCGGCGCCTTCGGCGAGAAAACCGTGCCGGTGCTTGACGGCCTCAACCCCAGCGACTGGGTGGTAGCCGCTGGCGTTCATGTGCTCCACGAGGGCCAGCAAGTACGGCCGGTGGATCGCTCCAACCGCGTGGTCAATCTGGCGGTCAAGGAGTAATCCCCGATGCGTTTCAACCTTTCCGAATGGGCGCTGCATAACCGCCAGATCGTACTGTTCCTGATGATTTTGCTGGCGGTCGTCGGCGCGCTGTCCTACACCAAGCTGGGCCAGAGTGAAGACCCGCCGTTCACCTTCAAGGCCATGGTGATCAGGACCAGTTGGCCGGGCGCGACGGCCCAGGAAGTCTCGCGGCAAGTCACCGAGCGCATTGAAAAGAAGCTGATGGAAACCGGCGAGTACGAGCGGATTGTCTCGTTTTCTCGCCCCGGTGAATCCCAGGTGACTTTCATGGCCCGGGACTCGATGCATTCGGCGCAGATCCCCGACCTCTGGTATCAGGTGCGCAAGAAGATCAGCGACATTCGCCAGACCTTGCCGCCAGGGATCCAGGGACCGTTCTTCAACGATGAATTCGGCACCACCTTCGGCAATATCTATGCGCTGACCGGCGAGGGCTTCGATTACGCGGTGCTCAAGGATTACGCCGACCGTATCCAGATCCAGCTGCAACGGGTCAAGGATGTGGGCAAGGTCGACTTGCTCGGGCTGCAGGACGAGAAAATCTGGATCGAACTGTCCAACGTCAAACTCGCCACCCTGGGATTACCGTTGGCCACGGTGCAGCAAGCGCTGGAAGAACAGAACGCGATGTCCAACGCCGGGTTCTTCGAAACCTCCAGCGAGCGTTTGCAACTGCGGGTGACGGGCAATTTCCAGACGGTCGACCAGATCAGGGATTTTCCGATCCGTGTTGGCGACCGGACCTTCCGTATCGGCGATGTGGCTGATGTGCACCGTGGCTTCAACGATCCACCGGCACCGCGCATGCGTTTCATGGGCGAGGACGCGATCGGCCTGGCCGTGGCGATGAAGGATGGCGGCGACATTCTGGTGCTCGGCAAGGCGCTGGAGCTGGAGTTCGAGCGTATCCAGAAAAACCTGCCGGCCGGTATGCAACTGCGCAAGGTCTCCGACCAGCCGGCCGCGGTGAAAAGCAGCGTCGGCGAGTTCGTCCAGGTGCTGGTGGAAGCGTTGGCGATTGTCTTGCTGGTGAGCTTCTTCTCCCTCGGTGTGCGCACTGGCATGGTGGTCGCCCTGGTGATTCCGCTGGTGCTGGCAATGACGTTTGCCTGCATGTATTACCTCGGAATCGGCCTGCACAAGATCTCTCTCGGCGCGTTGGTGCTGGCCTTGGGATTGCTGGTGGACGACGCGATCATCGCCGTGGAAATGATGGCGATCAAAATGGAGCAGGGCTACGACCGGCTCAAGGCTGCCAGCTTTGCCTGGACCAGCACCGCATTCCCGATGCTCACCGGGACGTTGATCACCGCGGCCGGCTTCCTGCCGATTGCCACCGCGCAATCCGGCACCGGTGAATACACCCGCTCGATCTTCCAGGTGGTGACCATCGCGTTGCTGGCCTCGTGGGTCGCCGCGGTGATGTTTGTGCCCTATCTGGGTGAAAAACTCCTGCCGGACCTGGCGAAAATTCACGCCGCCAAACACGGTGCCGGTCAGCCGGACCCCTACGGCACACCGTTCTATCAACGCGTCCGGCGTCTGGTGGAGTGGTGCGTGCGGCGCCGCAAAACCGTGATTGCGTTGACCATCCTGCTGTTCGTGGCTTCGGTGCTGCTGTTCCGTTTTGTGCCGCAACAGTTCTTCCCGGCTTCTGGGCGCCTGGAACTGATGGTTGATCTGAAACTGGCCGAAGGCGCCTCGTTGAGCAACACCAACGAGGAGGTCAAGCGGCTGGAGGCGATGCTTAAGGAGCGCGCGGGCATCGACAACTATGTCGCGTATGTCGGCACCGGTTCGCCGCGTTTTTACCTGCCGCTGGACCAGCAATTGCCGGCAGCGAGTTTCGCGCAATTTGTGGTCCTGGCAAAAACCATCGAGGAGCGCGAAAGCCTGCGCACCTGGCTGATCGAAACCCTGAACGAACAATTCCCGGCCTTGCGCTCGCGGGTCACGCGCCTGGAAAACGGTCCGCCAGTGGGGTATCCGGTGCAGTTCCGGGTCACCGGTGAACACATTGAAGAGGTCCGCGCGCTGGCACGTAAAGTCGCGGCCAAGGTGCGTGAGAACCCGCATGTGGTCAACGTGCACCTGGACTGGGAAGAACCGAGCAAAGTGGTGTACCTGAACGTCGATCAGGACCGCGCGCGGGCCTTGGGCGTGAGCACGGCAAACCTGTCGAGGTTCTTGCAAAGCTCGCTGACCGGCTCAAGCGTCAGCCAGTACCGTGAAGACAACGAGTTGATCGAGATCCTCTTGCGCGGCACCTTGCACGAACGCACCGAACTGTCGCGGCTGTCGAGCCTGGCGGTGCCGACCGACAACGGCAAAAGCGTCGCGCTGTCACAGGTGGCGACCCTGGAATATGGCTTCGAAGAAGGCATTATCTGGCACCGCAACCGCTTGCCAAACGTGACGATTCGCGCCGACATCTATGACAAGGAGCAGCCGGCAACCCTGGTTAAGCAGATCCTTCCGACACTCGAGCCGATTCGCGCCGAATTGCCTGACGGCTATTTGCTGGACGTCGGCGGCACGGTAGAAGACTCGAC
Source organism: Pseudomonas sp. 05N36 (assembly GCF_056397385.1). Taxonomy (NCBI): domain Bacteria; kingdom Pseudomonadati; phylum Pseudomonadota; class Gammaproteobacteria; order Pseudomonadales; family Pseudomonadaceae; genus Pseudomonas; species Pseudomonas sp. 05N36. The sequence goes on from NZ_JBFTNH010000006.1 coordinate 199,242, forward strand.
CCGTGGCCAGGATTCGGTGAATGCCGGCGTGCCGTTGTTCATCGTGGTTGTGCTGACCTTGCTGATGCTGCAACTGCGCAGCTTCTCACGCACGGCGATGGTGTTTCTGACAGCGCCGTTGGGATTGATCGGTGTCACCTTGTTCCTGATGGTGTTCCGTCAGCCGTTCGGTTTCGTGGCCATGCTCGGGACCATCGCGCTGTCGGGGATGATCATGCGTAACTCGGTGATCCTGGTCGACCAGATCGAACAGGACATCCTCGCCGGGCTCAAACCCTGGCAAGCGATCATCGAAGCCACGGTGCGGCGCTTCCGGCCTATCGTGCTGACCGCACTGGCGGCCGTGCTGGCGATGATTCCGCTGTCGCGCAGCGTGTTCTTCGGCCCGATGGCGGTAGCGATCATGGGCGGCTTGATCGTCGCGACGGCGCTGACCTTGCTGTTCCTGCCGGCGCTGTATGCGGCGTGGTTCAGGGTCAAGAAAGAACCAGTCTGATCCCGGCAGTGCCTTGTCTCAATTTTTTGAGAAATTGAGACAAGGCTGCTTCTGTGTTGTACTCATAACTCAGTTTCGCGAGTTTTTGAGACAGCGATGATAAAAAGCCCTCCAGTCATAGACCCGAGCCTGTTCGAAGCGCTCAGCCAGTCACCTCACAAGGAAAAGCTGGTCGACTACCTGGCACTGCTCAAGCCGCTGGATGATCAGGGGCGTTACTTGCCGTTCGATGATCTGCGTTTTCGCTGGCCGCCCGGTCTTGATCCGACCTTATGCTGGGCCTTGGTGAAAAAGGCCCGGGTGGCGCAATACGTGCGCTTGTTGCCGCTGGGCGAGCCGAGCCAATGGGGCCAGTTCGTCCTGACACCGCTGGCACAGAAAACCCTCTCGACGGTTGATCGTCAGGCCACGACCGCCGCGCTGGAATACATGACTCATCATATCGGTGAGACGGCGCATTTCAGTTACCTGCTCAATGACCTGATCGAAGACGAAGCGATCAGCAGTAGCCAGCTTGAGGGCGCCGCGACCACCACGCTGGTGGCCAAGGACATGCTCAAGCGCAATCGCCTGCCGCGTACCCCGGACGAGCGGATGGTCATCGGCAACTACAAAATGATGATCTTCGCCTGGGAAAAACGTCACGAGCCATTGAGTGTCGAGCTGATCCGGCAACTGCATCGTGTCGGTGTCGAAGGCATTGATGACGCGCTGTATTCGCCGGGACTTTTTCGCAGCAATGATCAAGTGGTGGTGCAGGATGGCGAAGGCCATACCGTTCATACACCGCCGCCAGCCGCCGGTATCAGCGCTCGGCTCAACGGATTGGCGAGCTGGATCAACCAGCCCCACGACGACCCTCTGGGCGTTGATTATGTGCACCCGATGATCAAGGCCATCGCCCTGCATTTTGCCTTGGGTTACGAGCATCCGTTCCGCGATGGCAATGGCCGGGTGGCACGGGCGTTGTTTTACTGGTTCATGTTCAAGAATGACTTCTCGGCATTTCGCTACATCGCGATCAGCATTCTGCTGCGCAATGCACCGGTGAAGTACGGTCGGTCTTATGTGCATACCGAGAGTGACGGGCTGGACCTGACTTACTTCATCGATTACCAGTGTTCGGTGATTTTGCGGGCAGTAACCGGGTTCACGGCGGCTTATCAAAAAAGCCTGGTTTACGCCGAAGGTTTTGATCGCTGGCTGGAGGAATCCGGGCTTTTCGAGCAGTTGACCGAGAAGCAGCGCACGCTGTTTCAGATTGCCAAGAGCGGCAGGGCCAAGGAATTCACCGCGGTCAATGTGAAGGAAAACCTGGACTGCTCCTACAACACGGCGGCGACGACCCTGAACGGTTTGGTTGAGTTGAAGCTGTTCGAGAAGAAAAAGATGGGCCGTGAGTGGGTGTTCTTTTTACGCGAGTCATCACACATCAAAACAGACTGGTCGTAGGCTGCGATCCAAACATCAAAAGATCGCAGCCTGCGGCAGCTTCTACGCGGTGGTGCTGTTAAGTCTCTGGCTGATCAACGTTATCCAGCGCGCGGTTCACCGCCAGTTCTGCCAGGGCCACCATCTGCTGAATTGCCAGTGCGCTGTTGCGTTTGGGGCCGTCGAGTTCAAACGCCAGGTCGCTGGCCATGACATTGGCCGAGGCCAGGGTTTCGCAGGCGTGGGCCAGCAGGGTTTCGCTGTCGACCTCTGGGGCGATGACGAAGATGCAGCTGGGGCGGCGGTCGGTCAGTAGTTTCTTGGTTTCAGGCAACAGCAGGTAATGATCGAGCGCCCGGTGGGCGGCGGCGTGGAGTTCTTTCGAGTCGAGGGACGCGTAGGGGGAGACGCTTTCGGCGTCGGCTTCGGGGGGATTGGGTGTGGGCTTGAACATGGCGAAACTCCTAGTACGTAAGTAAGGAGCCGACACCATCGCTACCAAACGATTAGGGTGGCGGYCATACGCAGGTTGGTAGACCGGTGTACTAGGAACCCGGCGCACCCGAAGGCGCCCTGCGCACGGCCACCATYTTGCAGAGGCCAAAATATGGCGCCGCAGAAGTGACGCTTTGCGCCTAGTACCACCGGGCTACCAAACCCGATCGCTGATTTTCAGCGACCCGGAGACGATAGAGCCCAGTACCCAAGCGCACAAGCCGGCGGATTCTGGCGTAGGTGTAGGGCGCAACGCAAGACGCTGTGGCTCGTGACGAACGCAGTCACCATGCAATTAAACACCACCAATCTAATGTGGGAGCGAGCCTGCTCGCGAAGACGGCGGCACATCCAGCATCAATGTTGACTGACCCATCGCCATTGCGAGCAGGCTCGCTCCCACAGGGATTGCATTTAACCGACAGCGGGGGGCGGGGTTAGAGCAAGCCGAAGACTTTCTTCGCCAGGCTGGTCGCGGCTTCCGCCGGGTTGGCGCGGATGCCTTCTTCTTTCTGGGCGATCATCTTGAACAGGCCGTCCAGGGCCTTTTCCGTCACGTAGCCTTCAACGTTGGCACTCTTGGCATCAAGCACGCCGAAGGTTGCCGCCTGGCTGGCGAACGAGTTGTACTGCTTGGCCAGGCCCACCTGGTCGGTGGCCTGCTTGACGATCGGCAGGAACTTGGCGCGGATTTGTTCGCGGCTGGTCTTGTCCAGGTACTGGGTGGCCGAATCCTTGCCGCCGGTGAGGATGCCCTTGGCATCGGTCACGGTCATCTTTTTCACCGCATCCACCAGCAGCGCCTGGGCCTGCCGCATGGCCGCTTCCGCTGCCTTGTTCATGCTGGTTTCCAGTTGATCGACCTGAGCGCCCATGCCGAACTGTTTCATCTTGCTGGCGACCTTGCCCAGTTTGCCCGGCAGTTCGATCTTCACTTCAGGGTTGTTGCTGAAGCCGCCCGGTTTGCCAAGCGTGGTGACGGCGGCTACGGCCCCCTGGGCCAAGGCGTCTTTGAGGCCGCCCGAGGCTTCTCCCTCGGAAAGGCTGCCCAGCGACAGGGCCAGCGCGCTGGCGGAGATCATCAAGCCTGCACACAGGCTGGCGAAGCGAAGGGTAGGGCGGAGCATGGCAGTTTCCTTGTTCGATAAAAGCAATTAACGGACCGCGGACGGCTTTAAATCATTTAGTCGGCTTGCGGCGCAGGCGCCGGTTGATCCGCCGCATCTTCGCTGCGGTGCAGCGCCACTTGACGGATCGACAAGCGAATCTCTGCCGGCAGCACGCGTTTGGCCGCGCCTTCAGCCAGTTCGCCGAGCAGTTCGTGGTGGCTCAGCTTGCCGGCTTCGTCGCGCTTGAGCACGTCGAGGTTCAGCAGGGTCTGGATGAAGTGGCGGAACAGGCTCTTGTCGAAGAACTCCGGGGCGTTCAGGCCATGCAGGATCGACAGGCGCTGGGCCATGACCGTGCACAGGTCTTCCAGTTCTTCGGCGGTGAGGGTGTTCTGGCCGCTGTTGAGCAGCAGGGAAACGGTCATGTAGAAGCGCTGCAAGGTCTGCGCGATGCTCTTGGACAGCAAGGTCAGCAACACGAAATGCCGGGAGCTTGGCGCCGGGCGCAGGTACACGTTGTTCTCGAAGCGCAGCAGGCCTTGTTCGACAAAGGCCTCGAGCCATTGATCGATCACCGCATCCAGTTCGTCCAGCGACCAGCGAATGAACAACTCCGATTGCAGGTACGGATACAGCGCGCGCGCGTAGCGCAGGATTTGTTCGCGGCTCATGCGCGAGGCGCTCTGGAAGAAGCTCGCGAGCAACGCCGGCAGGGCGAAAATGTGCAGCACGTTGTTGCGGTAGTAGGTCATCAGGACGGCGTTTTGCTCGTCCAGATAAAGAATCTTGCCCAGTGCATCGCTTTGCTCAGAGAGCAGGTCCATGTCCTTGACGTGTTCGATCAACGTTCGGCCGTCACCTTCCGGCAGCGTGGTGTGCGGCGAGTAAGGCACTTTGCGCAGCAAGGCCAGATACAGATCGAGCACCCGCGCCATGGCGCGATCGTCCAGCGCCAGACGGCTGGTGGAAAGCAGCGCCAGCGCCACCAGGTTCACCGGGTTGATCGCGGCCGCTTCGTTCAAGTGCCGTGCCACGCGTTCGCCGAGGCGGTTGGTGGTTTCGTTGAGCCAGGCGGGCCTGAACTGTGGGCCAAGCGCCTGGGTGCGCCAATCCGGTTGTTCGCTGTCGAGGAACTCCGCCAGTTTGATCGGCTCGCCGAAGTTCACCGCCACCTGGCCGAAGCGCTGCTTCAGCGCGCCGATGACTTTGAAGATGTCGAAGATCGACTCTTTTTTCTTGCTCGCGCCACGCAGTTCGCCGAGGTAAGTCCGGCCTTCCAGCACCCGTTCGTAACCGATATACACCGGGATGAAGACGATCGGCATGCGCGACGAACGCAGGAAGCTGCGCAGGGTGATCGCCAGCATCCCGGTTTTCGGTTGCAGCATGCGCCCGGTGCGCGAACGGCCGCCCTCGACGAAGTACTCCACCGGGAAGCCTTTGGTGAACAGCGTGTGCAGGTATTCGTTGAACACCGAGGTGTAGAGCGGATTGCCTTTGAAGGTGCGGCGCATGAAAAACGCCCCGCCGCGGCGCAGCAGGCTGCCGATCACCGGCATGTTGAGGTTGATCCCGGCGGCGACGTGCGGCGGCGTCAGGCCGTTGCGAAACAGCAGGTAGGAAAGCAGCAGGTAATCGATGTGGCTGCGATGGCACGGCACGTAGATCACTTCGTGACCCTGGGCGACTTTCTGCACGCCTTCGATGTGGTTGACCTTGATCCCGTCGTAGATCTTGTTCCAGAACCAGCTCAGCACCACTTCCAGAAAGCGGATCGCGGTGTAGGTGTAGTCCGAGGCAATTTCGTTGCCGTAACGCAGGGCCTGCGCCTTGGCTTTCTCGGGCGAAATGTTTTCGCGCTCGGCTTCGTCGAGGATCGCCTGTTTGACCAGTGGCTGATTCAGCAGGCCTTTGACCAGGTTGCGCCGGTGAGAAATGTCCGGGCCGATGACCGCGGCTTTGAGGTTGCGAAAGTGCACTCGCAAAATACGTTGGGCCATGCGTACGGTGCGTTCATGGCCCTTGTTGTGCTCGATCAGCTCACGCAGGTGGATCGGCGCGGAGAATTGCACGCGGGTCTTGCGCCCCAGGATCATGATGCTCAGCAATCGGCGCAGACGCCCGGTCACCGCCCAGCTGTCAGCAAAGAGCAATTTCCACGGGCTCGATTCGCTGTCTGGCGACTGGCCCCAGAACACGCTGACCGGGATGATCTGCGCGTCTTCGGCGGCATTCTGGCTCAGGGCACTGACCAGCCGGGTCAGGGTGGGCGGTGCGCCGCGCTTGTCCTGGCGCCCGAGCCAGTCGGGCTCGGGCGTCAGGTAGAAAAACGCCGCAGGCTCCAGCAGGTTGCCCACCGAGGTCGGCAATACCGGGCGTGGCAGCCCGGCCTTGCTGCATTCGGTATCGACCACGGCGAGGTCGGTCAGCGAAGGATTTTGCAGGACGTAGAACACCGGGCGACTGCGGTCGAGGTTGAGGGTGAAGGACGACTGGTTGATCGTCTCCGAGCGAACCCAGAGGTACAACAGTCGGCGCAAGGTGCCAAATACCAGACGGCGGAACGGGGAGCGGGTCATACGGCTTCTGCTTTAGTTGAAAAAACCGAGCAAGCGCTCGGGGCCGGTAGTGTGCCGTATTCGTCGAAAATCGGCAAAAAAGCGCCGAAGTAATCTTGAGTTGAGAGTTTTTGTGGCTGTCATATACTCGGCCTTCCGTTTGCCACTATCGGCGCTGTTTCTTACAGAAAACCGAGCGCTGGCAAACGTTCTCAAGGCGTGTTCATGAACAGGCCGACCAATAATAAAAAGAGGGGGGATTGATTGATGGCAACGCGCGAGACCGGCAACGTGAAGTGGTTCAACGACGCCAAGGGCTACGGCTTTATTCAGCGTGAGGGCGGGGCAGACGTGTTCGTGCACTACCGCGCGATCCGTGGCGAAGGCCACCGCTCGTTGGCCGAAGGCCAGCAGGTTGAATACGCAGTGGTCGATGGGCAGAAAGGTTTGCAGGCTGAAGACGTAGTAGGTTTGTAAACCCAATCTTCGCCTCATACAAAACCACTGTGGGAGCGAGCCTGCTCGCGATGACGTCATTCGACGCGAATATCTACTGCGCGTCTTGCACCGCTATCGCGAGCAGGCTCGCTCCCACATTAGATCTCTGTTGAGCATGCCATCGCAGGTTCAGGTTTTAAGCGGTTTTCCAGGTGATCTCTTCTTCACCGTCGACGCTGATCCGAATCCAGCGATCCGCCGTCTCTTCACCTTCGTCCTCGACCCAGCTCCCCGGCGCGCAGCGCACTTCGACGTTCAGCGCGGCAAAGGCGGCGCGGGCGCAGGCGATATCGTCGTCCCACGGCGTCTGGTCGCTTTCCAGGTACAGGCTGTTCCACTTGCCCACGGCTTTTGGCAGCCAGGTCACAGGCACGTTGCCGGCCTTGCACTTGTAGGTCTGACCTTTCTGAACCCAGTCGGTGCAAGGACCCAGCGCCGCGCCGAGCCAAGTGGCGATGGCCTTGTAGTCGACGTCGGCGTCTTTCAGGTAAATCTCGATATCGGGTTGGCGCATGGATGTTCCTCACTGCGGGTTTCGAAAAATCCATTCGCGGATTTAGCCGGTCTCAAGCCACTGCTCAAGACCAAAAGTTTAAGGGTTGCTCTCAGATAATTACTGCAGAACGAAGTAATCGTAGCGCATCGACACACTGACCTCGAACGGCTCGGCCTGTTCGATGACGGCCGCCCGGCGTTCGGCACTGGCGCGCCAGCCGTGAGGCGTCATGGCCAGCAGGTTGGCGCGGTCCTGGCCGTTGACCAGGTTCAGTTTGAATTCGAGGATTTCGCTGTGTTGCAGCGTCATGCCTTCCGGCACCAGGGCCAGGTGCTTGTCATCGGTGTATTCACGCACTTCGTCGTACAGACGCTCACGCAGTTCCATCAAATGGCCGCTGGTCGGCCCGACTTTCATCAAGCCGCCACCCGGGCTGAGCAGGCGTTTGGCTTCCTGCCAGTCGAGCGGGCTGAACACGCTGGCGAGGAACTGGCAGCTGGCATCGGCCAACGGCACCCGGGCCATGCTGGCGATCAACCAGGTCAGCTGCGGGTTACGTTTGCAGGCGCGCTTGACCGCCTCGCGGGAGATATCCAGTGCGTAGCCGTCGGCATTTGGCAGGGCGTCGGCGATTTGCGCGGTGTAGTAACCCTCGCCACAACCGATGTCCAGCCAGCGCTGTGGCGCACGTTCAGCTGCCAGTTCGGCGAGACGCTTGGCCACCGGCGCGTAGTGCCCGGCATTCAAGAAGTCGCGGCGGGCTTCGACCATGGCCTGGTTGTCGCCAGGGTCACGGCTGTTCTTGTGTTGCACCGGCAGCAGGTTCAGGTAACCCTGGCGGGCGCGGTCGAAGCGATGCCCGGCCGGGCACGCGACGCCGTTGTCGACCGCGTTCAGCGGCGCGCTGCAGATAGGACAGGCGAGCATCAGGCGAGCAACTTGATCAGGGTCTGGTAGTAGATTTCGGTCAGCAGATCGAGGTCGCTGGCCAGTACACGCTCGTTGACCTGATGGATCGTCGCGTTGACCGGGCCAAGCTCGACCACTTGCGTACCCATGGTGGCGATGAAGCGACCGTCCGACGTACCACCGCTGGTGGACGCCTTGGTGTCGCGACCGGTGATGGTCTTGATGCTTGCCGACACCGCATCGAGCAGGGCGCCCGGCTCGGTGAGGAACGGCAGGCCGGACAGCGCCCAGTCGATGTGCCAGTCCAGGCCGTGTTTGTCGAGGATATCGGCCACTCGCTGTTGCAGGCCTTCGACGGTCGACTCGGTGGAGAAACGGAAGTTGAACACCGCCACCAGATCACCGGGGATCACGTTGGTCGCGCCAGTGCCGGAGTTGACGTTGGAAATCTGGAAACTGGTCGGCGGGAAGAAATCGTTGCCGTGGTCCCAATGCTCGGCGGCCAGTTCGGCCAGGGCCGGGGCGGCGAGGTGGATCGGGTTCTTCGCCAGGTGCGGGTAGGCCACGTGACCTTGCACACCGCGCACGGTGAGCTTGGCGCCAAGGGAGCCGCGACGGCCATTCTTGACCACGTCACCGACCAGCGTGGTGCTCGACGGTTCGCCGACGATGCACCAGTCCAGACGCTCTTTGCGCGCTGCGAGGCGTTCGACCACTGCTTTAGTGCCGTGATGCGCCGGGCCTTCTTCGTCGCTGGTGATCAGGAAGGCGACCTTGCCCTTGTGGTCCGGGTAGTCGGCGACAAAACGTTCGGCCGCCACGGTCATGGAGGCCAGGCTGCCTTTCATGTCCGCCGCGCCACGGCCGCAGAGCATGCCGTGTTCGTCGATCACCGCGTCGAACGGGTCGATTTGCCAGGCCTGTACCGGGCCGGTCGGCACCACGTCGGTGTGACCGGCGAAGCACAGCACCGGGCCTTCGTGTTTGCCGTGGGTGGCCCAGAAGTTATCCACATCTTCGATGCGCATCGGCTCAAGTGCAAAACCGGCATCGCCCAGGCGCTGCATCATCTGCTTCTGGCAATCGGCGTCGACCGGCGTCACGGACGGACGACGGATCAGGTCGATAGCGAGTTGGAGGGTCGGCGAAAGGTCGGCGTGGGCCGTCATGTGAGAACTCCGAAAGCTGTCAATGTGGGAGCGAGCCTGCTCGCGATGGCGTCATCACCATCAACATAGAGGTTGAATGTGACGGACTCATCGCGAGCAGGCTCGCTCCCACAGGTATAGGGCGGGCCATCTGGGGCAGGGCGCGCGAAATGGCAGATATCTTAAAGCAAAACGGCGGCCAGAGGCCGCCGTTTAGTGGTTTGCGCAGATTTAAGCGGCAGGTGCCGGCTCGGTTTCTGGCGCAGGTTTTGGCAGAGAAGACAGGAAGGCCATGATCAGCGCGGCCAGATACGGCAGCGACTGCACCAGCAACATGGTCACCCAGAAGCGCATGTCGTTGCTCGGGATGCCCTGCACCAGGTAGATCCCCAGCGCCGCGCCCCACAACAGCAGCATGATGAACAGCTCTTCGCGCGCTTCCGAAATCGCTACCCAGAAGCCGTGGTTATCGGCATTTTTCGGGGTACGGAAAAACGGAATGCTGCTGGTGAAGAAGCCGTACAGCACCGCTTTGGCGATGGTGTGCGACAACGCCAGGCCAGCCAATGCCGCGCAGAATGCGTCCTTCAGGTTGACCCCGACCGCACGGCGGTAGAGGAAAATGATCTTGCCGACCTTGAACACGAACAGCGCCAATGGCGGGATTGCGAAGATCAGCAGCGGTGGATCGACCCGTTGCGGCACGATGATCATCGCCGCCGACCAGAGCAGGGCACCGACGGTGAAGAAGATGTTCATGCCATCCGCGACCCACGGCAACCAGCCCGCGAGGAAGTGGTAACGCTGGCCACGGGTCAGCTCGGTGTCCTTGCCGCGCAACAGGCTGGCAGTGTGCCGCTTGATGATCTGAATCGCTCCGTAGGCCCAGCGGAAACGCTGTTTCTTGAAGTCGATAAAGGTATCGGGCATCAGGCCCTTGCCGTAACTGTTGTGGTAGTACGCCGCCGACAGGCCTTTTTCGAACACCCGCAGACCCAACTCGGCGTCTTCGCAGATGCACCAGTCAGCCCAGCCGAGTTCTTCGAGCACCGAGCGACGGGTCATGGTCATGGTGCCGTGCTGGATGATCGCGTCACGGTCGTTACGGGTCACCATGCCGATGTGGAAGAAGCCTTTGTATTCCGCATAGCAGAGCTTCTTGAAGGTGCTTTCGTTCTGGTCGCGATAATCCTGTGGCGACTGCACCACGGCGATTTTCGGATCGGCGAAGTGCGGCACCATGTGCTTGAGCCAGTTCGGGTCGACGCAGTAGTCCGAGTCGATCACCGCGATCACTTCGGCATCCTTGGCGGTGTGCGGGATCAGGTAGTTCAGCGCACCGCCCTTGAAACCGGCCAATGGCGAGACGTGGAAGAACTTGAAGCGCGGGCCGAGGGTTTCGCAATAGGCCTGCACCGGTTCCCAGACGGCCGGGTCCTTGGTGTTGTTGTCGATGATCAGGACTTCGAAGTCCGGATAGTCGAGGTTGGCCAGGGCGTTGAGGGTCTGTTTGACCATCTCCGGCGGCTCGTTGTAGCACGGCACATGGATCGAGACTTTCGGACGGTAGTCCGAGTCGCCCACCACCGGCAGGAATTCACGCCGACGTTTGTGGGTCCAGACGGTCTCGGCCAGTTCGTGGGCTTCGGTCAGCAGTACGATAAATACCCCGAGCGCACCGAGGGCGAGCAGAAAGCCCACCGTCAGGCTGAACCAGGTGCTGTATTGCTGGCTGTAGTCGTAACCGATCCACACCAGTGCCGAACCGCCGAGGAACGCGGTGAAGGTCAGGAAGGTCCGACCGCGCTGGCGCAGGGCCGAGCCGTCGATCATCAGCAGGGTCAGGGACAACAACGCCAGGACCACGGAGCCGACCGCCAGTACTCGCCATTGCGGAATCGCTACGACCGGGCCTTCGAAGTTGAATTTCTGCTGACGCGCAGCGTTGAACACACCCCAATAGGCGCCTACCGAACCTTCGTCGCTGGCTTTCCATGGCTGGTCAAACGCTTCGATCACGAAGTAGTTGAAGCCCTGGCGGTTGAGCTTGTTCACCAGCGTGCGCAGGTAAATCGCCTGGTCGGCCGGGGTCGCATCAGCACCACCGCGCATGCGGCCATTGCTCGGCCAGCCCACTTCGGACAGCAGCAATGGCTTTTTCGGGAAGAGTTTTTTCAGGTCGCGGGCACGGTCCAGAACAAACTGGCCGGCCTGGTCCACCGGGATGAACTCCCAATACGGCAGGATGTGAGCCGCGATCAGGTCGACGTGCTTGGCCAGCATCGGGTTTTCTTCCCAGACGTGCCATTGCTCGGACGTGGTCACCGGGACCTTTACCGCTGCGCGCACGCGATCGAGGATCACGCTCAATTGCTCGGCGGTGATTTCCTTACGGAAGATCGCTTCGTTACCGACCACCACGCGCACGACGCTGCGCGAGCTGTTGGCCAGCTCGATGGCGCGCTGGATCTCGCGCTCGTTACGCTCAAGATCGGGGCTGATCCAGATCCCGAGCGTTACGCGCAGGCCGAATTCTTCCGCCAGTTTCGGGATGTCCGCAAGCGTACCGTCGACGGAGTAGGTCCGGATGTTGTCGGTCAGCTTGCTCATGATCTCCAGGTCGCGACGCATTTCATCGTCGGACGGGAACTGGTTTTTCTGTGGGAACTGGCCTTGCTGGAACGGCGAGTAAGAAAAACCGGAGATCTGCTCAGGCCAGTTGGGGGTCGTGACGGGGCGGTTGATCAGCGCCCAGAAACCGGTGAACAGCGCGGCAATCGCCAGCACTACCACCAGATTGAGTCCAAATTTACGCGATGACATAGCTATATCGGGTTCCAAAAGGTGCGGAACGAGGGGACGGTTGGCACGCGCCAATCGGCGCGCATCCTACACTGGCCTTCAACTGAGCGTACAGCAGACAGAAAAAAGCCGGACATTGGGCAAGCCATCTTCGCTTAAGTTCTTTTGTGTGACAAAAAATGTACATATGCCGGCACAAATAAAGCGCGACCCGCTGCCGTTTATAGCGCAAAGATGTTCTTGGCACGCATCGGCCCTATAATGCGCGCCGGTTTTTAGGGTAGTGGTCATGAGTACAGAAGATCCGCGGTTTGCTGGCATTGCCCGCTTGTATGGCATCGAAGGCCTGGCGCGTTTGCGCGCGGCCCATGTGGCGATTGTTGGCGTCGGTGGCGTCGGTTCCTGGGCGGCGGAAGCCATGGCCCGTTGCGGTGTCGGCGAAATCTCGCTGTTCGACCTTGATGACGTGTGCGTCAGCAACGCCAATCGCCAGTTGCATGCACTGGACAGTACCGTCGGCAAACCCAAGGTCGAGGTGATGGCCGAGCGCCTGCGCGGGATCAACCCGGAATGCACGGTGCACGCGGTGGCGGACTTCGTCACCCGCGAGACCATGGCCGAGTACATCACGCCAAATATCGACTGCGTGATCGACTGCATCGACAGCGTCAACGCCAAGGCTGCGCTGATCGCCTGGTGCAAACGCCGCAAGATCCAGATCATCACCACGGGTGGTGCGGGCGGTCAGATCGATCCGACGCTGATCCAGGTGTGTGACCTGAACCGGACCTTCAATGACCCGCTGGCCTCGAAAGTGCGCTCCACATTGCGCCGCGATTACGGTTTCTCACGCACCGTGACCCGTCACTACAGCGTGCCGTGCGTATTTTCCACCGAGCAACTGCGTTATCCGAAACCCGATGGCAGCATTTGCTTGCAGAAGAGCTTTGTCGGCGATGGGGTGAAACTCGACTGCGCTGGCGGTTTTGGCGCGGTGATGATGGTGACCGCGACGTTTGGCATGGTCGCCGCGACCAAGGCTGTGGATAAGATTGTTGCGGGTGTGCGGCGCCCGGCGGATCGGGTCAAGCCTGAGGTTTGACAGGTGTGGCTGATGGCCTCATCGCGAGCAGGCTCGCTCCCACAGTGAACGCATTCCAATGTGGGAGCGAGCCTGCTCGCGATGGCGATTAACCCGCCAACTCATTCATTCGCTGTAACACCGCATTCAAGCCATTGCTGCGCGACGGAGATAGCTGTCTGCTCAGACCCAACTGATCAAACCAGTCCGGCAAATCCACCTGTTGCAACTCGGCGGCGGTCAAGCCGTTGACCCGCGCCAGCAGCAGCCCCACCAACCCACGAATCAACCGTGCATCGCTGCTGGCAGAAAACTGCCAATGGCCGTCCTGCAGCGCACCCACCAGCCACACCTGACTTTCGCAGCCGTGTACGCGATTGGCCTCGGTCTTGTCTGCATCGCTCAACGCCGGAAGCCGTTCGCCCCATTGCATCAGCAAGCGAGCGCGTTGTTCCCAGCCGGCAGCGGCCTGAAAGGTTTCCAGTGCCGTAATGGCATCCGCCGGCAGGCTCATCGCAACAACTCCAGCGCTTGATCAAGGGCTTCGAAAAAGCGCTCAAGGTCTTCCGAGTCGTTGTACAGCGCCAACGACACCCGAATCGCTCCTGCCAATTCGAAGCTTTTCAGCAACGGCATTGCGCAGTGGTGTCCGGCACGTACGGCGATGCCCTGTTCGGTGAGCAGATGCGCCAGGTCGGCGTTGTGTACGCCTTCGACGACAAAACTGGCCAGTGCCAGTTGCGGTTTGCCAAGCAGGCGAATGCCATTGCGCGCCCGCAAACCCTTCAACAGGTAATCATGCAGCGCGGCTTCGTGGGCGCACACGGCGTCCTGGTCCAGACCGGCCAGATAGTCGAGGGTCGCGCCCAGGCCAATCACGCTGGCAATCGGCGGTGTGCCGGCTTCAAAGCCCAGCGGGGCTGGACGGAAGCGTGCGTCGTGGTAGTTGGCGTCCAGCACCATCTCGCCACCGAACTGCCATGGGCGCAACTGCTGCAAGGCTTCGTTGCGGCCATACAGCACGCCGAGACCGTCCGGGCCATAGAGTTTGTGGCTGGAAAAAACGTAGAAGTCGCAACCCAGTGCCTGCACGTCATGGCGGCCATGGACTACGCCTTGGGCGCCATCGACCACGGTCAAGGCGTCCTGCGCCTTGGCCAGCGCCAGCAACGGCGCTAACGGTTGCCAGGCGCCGAGCACGTTGGACAACTGGCTGACCGCCAGCAACCGCGTGCGTGGGCCGATCAGTTGGGTAGCGGCATCGAGATCGATCAAACCGTCCGCGTCCAGTGGCAACACCACCAGCTTCAGGTCGCGACGGTGCGCCAATTGCTGCCACGGCAGCAGGTTGGCGTGGTGTTCCAGGGCGCTGATGACCACTTCATCGCCCGGATTGAATAGGTGTTCCAAGCCGTAGGCCAGGAGGTTCAGCGCAGAGGTTGCGCCGTGGGTAAAGATGATTTGCCCACTGTTGCCGGCGTTGAGCCAATGCGCGACTTTACTGCGGCTGTCTTCGAACGCCTGCGTGGCATGGGCGCCGGGCAGGTGTTGCGCACGATGGACGTTGGCCGCGCCGTTGGCGTAATAGTGCGCCAGCGCATCGATCAGGGTTTGGGGTTTCTGGGTGGTGGCGGCGTTGTCCAGATAGGTCTGGTCTTGCCGTTGCAGAGCGGCGATGGCCGGAAAATCGGCGCGCCAGGGAGAAGGAATCATCATGTTGTTCGGCCCATGCGCATGACCCTGTGGGAGCGAGCCTGCTCGCGATGGCGTCCTTGAGGCCGCCAAAAAGCTTCGCGAGCAGGCTCGCTCCTACAGGTGATCATTTGAGGCTGCTTAGTTGTGAGCGTGCAGCGCTTCGTTCAGTTCGATGGCCGATTTGTGGGTTTTGCATTCCACGGCACCGGTCTCCGAATTGCGGCGGAACAACAGGTCAGGCTGGCCAGCCAGTTCGCGGGCCTTGAGCACTTTGACCAGTTTGTTGTTCTCGTCCAGCAGCGCCACTTTGGTGCCAGCGGTCACGTACAGGCCCGACTCAACGGTGTTGCGGTCGCCCAACGGAATGCCGATACCGGCGTTCGCGCCGATCAGGCAGCCTTCGCCAACCTTGATCACGATGTTGCCACCGCCCGACAGGGTGCCCATGGTCGAGCAGCCGCCGCCCAGGTCCGAACCCTTGCCGACGAACACGCCCGCAGAAACGCGGCCTTCGATCATGCCCGGGCCTTCGGTGCCGGCGTTGAAGTTGACGAAACCTTCGTGCATCACGGTGGTGCCTTCACCCACGTAGGCGCCCAGACGGATCCGCGCAGCGTCAGCGATACGCACGCCAGCCGGTACGACGTAGTCGGTCATTTTCGGGAACTTGTCGACCGAGAACACTTCCAGCAGCTCGCCACGCAGACGGGCTTCCAGTTGATGCTCGGCCAGTTCGTTCAGGTCGATTGCGCCCTGGCTGGTCCAGGCCACGTTCGGCAGCAACGGGAAGATCCCGGCCAGGTTCAGGCCGTGTGGCTTGACCAGGCGATGGGACAGCAGGTGCAGCTTGAGGTAGGCCTCAGGGGTGGAGCTCAGTTGTGCGTCTTCGGCCAGCAGGGTGGCAACCAACGGCTTGTGGCTTTCGGCCAGGCGGGTCAGCAACGCCGCTTGAGCCGCGTCGACACCTTTCAGGGCTTCAGCCAGTTGTGCGGCCTGGGCGGTAGTGAAAGCGATGGCCTGATTGCCTTCGGTGTAGCCCAGAATCGGCGCGACAGCGGCGACGAGCTCAGCCGATGGCTTGAGAACCGGAGCTGCGTAAAACACTTCCAGCCATGCACCTTGACGGTTTTGAGTGCCGACACCAAAGGCCAGGCTGAACAGGGGAGTGGACATGTTTATACCTCTAACAAAATTGAACGGGCTGGCTTACTTGAGCGCTGCCGCGTAAATGTCTGGCTTGAAGCCAATCAGGGTTCGGTCACCGAGATCGAGCACCGGGCGCTTGATCATCGAAGGTTGTGCGAGCATCAATTCGATAGCTTTCGCCTGGTCGAGATCGGCTTTGCGTTCGTCGTCGAGTTTGCGAAAGGTCGTGCCTGCACGGTTGAGCACCACTTGCCAGCCGTGCTCGTTGCACCACTGGGTCAGGTGTTCACGGTCGATTCCGGCCGTTTTGTAATCATGAAAGTCAAAATGCACAGCGTTTTCATCGAGCCAGGTGCGCGCCTTTTTCATGGTGTCGCAGGCTTTGATGCCGAAAAGGTGCAACGTTTTGCTTGAAGCGGTCAAGGAATTGCCCCCCTTTGGAGGTGCTGGAAATAAAAGACCAAGGATTATGCCATGAGCGAGCGGGTTCGGCGTCGGCCATGACCGGGCTTTGTCGCAATGCCAATGCCAATGCCAATGGCAGCTGTCAGCGGGCAGCTTAAGCGACCAATATGGCACTTCAACGGCGATTGATCGGGAGCCCTGGTCGGATTTCATGCAGGAGCTGCCTGCGGCAGCTCCTGCGGGCGATGTCACTGTTATCGACGGCGCAGAATGAAGTCGCGAATTCGCTCCGCCGCTTCAACGCATTCCGCCAAAGGCGCGACCAATGCCAGGCGCACCCGGCCAGCACCCGGATTGAAACCGTCAACTTCACGTGACAGGTACGAGCCTGGCACCACCGTCACGTGTTCTTCGACAAACAGATCACGGCAGAACGCGGCGTCATCGCCTTCAACATTCGGCCACAGGTAGAAACCGCCGTCCGGGCGCTGTACATCCATCACCGGGCTGAGGATTTCCAGTACCGCATCGTATTTCTCGCGGTACAGCGCACGGTTGGCCCGTACATGTACTTCGTCATTCCACGCGGCAACGCTGGCGAGTTGGGTCTGAACCGGCATGGCGCAGCCATGGTAGGTGCGATACAGCAGGAAGCCCTTGAGAATGTCGGCATCGCCGGCGACGAAACCCGAGCGCAGGCCCGGAAGGTTGGAGCGCTTGGACAGGCTGTGGAACACCACGCAGCGTTTGAAATCCTTGCGACCCAGTTCCACGCAGGCGCTGAGCAGGCCTGGCGGCGGGGTCTGTTCGTTGAAGTAGAGCTCGCTGTAGCACTCGTCGGCAGCGATCACGAAGTCGTGTTCGTCGGCCAGGGCGATCAGTTTCTTCAGGGTTTCGACCGGGATCAGTGCACCCGTCGGGTTGCCTGGCGAGCACAGGAACAGGATCTGGCAGCGCTTCCAGATATCGTCCGATACCGCATCGAAGTCGGGGTTGAAGCCGTTTTCATCCAGGCATGGCAGGTAATGCGGCTTGGCGCCTGCGAGGAACGCTGCGCCTTCATAGATCTGGTAGAACGGGTTCGGGCTGACGATCAGTGCGTCGTCGCCGCGATTGACCACGGTCTGGGTAAAAGCGAACAGCGCTTCGCGAGTGCCGTTGACCGGCAGCACGTTGCGCGCCGGATCGATCCAGCCACTCGGTACGCCAAAGCGGCGTTCGCACCAGCCGGCAATGGCTTCACGCAGTGCGGGAATGCCGAGGGTTGTCGGGTAGACGGCCATCTGATCCAGATTGCTCGCCAGCGCTTCAGCGACAAAACTTGGTGAACGGTGCTTCGGTTCGCCGATGGACAATGCAATCGGGCGCTTGTCCGGGTTTGGCGTCACCGCACCGAGCAGGGCGCGCAGTTTCTCGAACGGGTAAGGCTGGAGCTGGTTCAGAGCGTTGTTCATGAGGGCCTCTTTCATTGTGGGAGCGAGCCTGCTCGCGATAGCGATAGGTCAGTCACTGGCGATGCTGAATGGACTGACGCCATCGCGAGCAGGCTCGCTCCCACAGGGGAAAATTTGTTAATTCAGAAGCTGATGCGTGAAAGTTTGATATCCGGTTCGGGGCTGACGCTCAGTTGTTCGACGATCGCGTCCTGCAAACGGCTGCACAGCTGGGGGTCGGACAATGGGTGATTGCTCGCGTCGGTGATGAAGAACACGTCTTCGACCCGCTCGCCGAGGGTGGCAATCTTGGCATTCTGCAGCGACAAATCGAATTCGAGAAAGATTGTTCCGATCCGTGCCAACAGACCCGGACGGTCGGGGGCGCTGAGTTCCAGCACCGTCACCTGGCGCTGGGCGTCGTTGTGGATCGTCACTTGCGGTGCGAATGTAAAATGCTTGAGCTGGCGCGGCACCCGACGCTGGATGATGGTCGGGTAGTTGTCCGGGTTGCGCAGGGCCTCGGTCAGGCCATCGCGGATCTGCTTGACCCGTGCCGGGTTGTCGCCAATCGAGTCGCCGTCGGTGTCGAGCACGATATAGGTGTCGAGGGTGAACTGGCTGGTAGAGGTGATTACCCGGGCGTCGTGAATGTTCAGGTTGAGCTGGTCCATCGCGGCCACGGTCACGGCGAAGAAGTCGTGCTGGTCCGGCGCGTAGATGAAGATCTGCGTACCGCCCTCGAATTCGCGCTGGGTGGTTTCCTTGATCAGTACCAGTGGCCCGCCGTCGGCTGGCTGCTGGAGGATGGCCTCAGTGTGCCAGGCCACGTCGCCGGCGGTGTGACGCAGGAAATAATCGTCGCCCAGTTGCGACCACAGTTGTTCGACATCGTCCGGGTCGGTGCCGCCGCGTACCAGAATATCCAGGGCGGCACTTTGGGTCTGGCGGATCTGCTCTTCGCGATCGACCGGGTTTTCCAGGCCGCGGCGCAAGGCCCGCTTGGTTTCGGTGTAGAGCTGGCGCAACAGACTGGCGCGCCAGGAGTTCCACAACGTCGGGTTGGTGGCGTTGATGTCCGAAACGGTCAGCACGTACAGGTAATCGAGGCGGGTTTCGTCACCGACGATCTGCGCGAAGTCGTGGATCACTTGCGGATCGGACAGGTCTTTGCGCTGGGCCGTGGTCGACATCACCAGGTGGTTTTGCACCAGCCAGACAATCAGCCGGCTGTCCCACACGGGCAGTTGATGGCGTTGGCAGAACGCTTCGGCGTCGACCGCCCCGATATCCGAGTGATCGCCATGCCGGCCCTTGCCGATGTCGTGGTATAGCCCGGCAAGGTAGATCAGCTCCGGCTTGGGCAGCTTGCCCATGAGCTTGCTGGCCAGCGGGAATTTCTCGGACGCCTGGGTGTACTGCAATTTGCGCAGGTGTTTGATCAGGTTCAGGGTGTGGGCATCGACCGTATAAATATGGAACAGGTCGTGCTGCATCTGCCCGACGATAAAACCGAACTCTGGCAGGTAGCGCCCGAGAATGCCGTAACGGTTCATCCGTCGCAGGTTGCGGTGGATGCCGATCTTGCACTTGAACAGTTCGATGAACAGGCTGGTATTGCGAATGTCGTTGCGGAAGTCGTCGTCGATCAGGTGCCGGTGTTCGCGCAGCAGACGAATGGTGTCAGCCCGCACACCCTTGATTTCCGGCTGTTGGGCCATCAGCACGAAAATTTCCAGCATGGCAAACGGCGTGCGTCTGAACACGTTGGTGTTGATCGCCTCGATGTAGCCGTCATGCAGCTGGAAGCGCGAGTTGATCGGTTGCGGCGGCGCTTCATCTTCCGGCGCGAGGATGACTTCCTCGAAATGCTGGATGATCAGGTCGCTGAGCTGGGCAATGCTCATTACCACCCGGTAGTACTGCTGCATGAAGTTTTCGATGGCGTGCTTGGCGTCATCGCCTTCAAAACCCAGCAGCCCGGCGATCGAGCGCTGGTGGTCGAACAGCAGGCGGTCTTCAGCGCGGCCAGCGAGCATGTGCAGGGCGTAGCGAACCTTCCACAAAAACTCCTGGGAGGAGGCCAGCAGGGCGTTTTCGCTTTCGACCAGGAAGCCTTCGCCCGCCAGTGCACGCAGGTTGAGCGTGCCGTATTGGCGGCGTGCCACCCACAGAATCGTCTGAATATCCCGTAGGCCGCCAGGCGAGCCTTTGACGTTGGGTTCCAGGTTGTATTCGGTGTCGTTGTATTTGTGGTGACGTGCCTTCTGTTCAGCACGTTTGGCCAGGAAAAAATCCTTGGCCGGCCACATGTGCTCAGTGCTGGTGACATCGAGCATGCGCTGGCGCAAGTGCTCGGGACCGGCAATGGTGCGGCTCTCCATCAGGTTGGTGATGATGGTCAGGTCGGCGCGGGCTTGTTCGGCACATTCGTCGACCGAGCGTACGCTCTGGCCAACTTCCAGGCCGATGTCCCATAGCAGCGTCAGAAAACGCTCGATGGAGTCGCGGAAAACTTCGTGATCGGCGTTGTCCAGCAGAATCAGCAAATCGATGTCGGAGTAGGGGTGCAGCTCGCCGCGACCGTAGCCGCCGACCGCGACCAGCGCGATGTCGGCGTCTTCACTCCAATTGAACTGCTCCCAGGCCTGTTGCAGGATGTTGTCGACGAACCAGGCGCGATCCTCGATCAGCCGGCGAATATCCCGCCCGCTGCGAAAACGCGCGTCGAGCACCTCCCGTGCCTGGCGGATGGCCTTCTTGAAGGCCGCGATCGGGCTTGCCTTCAGGGCCAGTTCGGCCTGGAACTGGCCGCGGTCGAAGAGTTCGGGATCCACCTGCGGCATCGATTGGCATTCCTTCTATAGGCTGGGTGCGGAGCTTGTCGGATCAGGCCGAAACACGAGGGATGGTGTCATCGCTGCGCAGGGTGAAGATCTCGTAGCCGGTTTCGGTCACCAGCAGGGTGTGCTCCCACTGGGCCGACAGCTTGCGATCCTTGGTGATCGCGGTCCAGCCATCGCCAAGTACCTTGGTGTCGGCGCGGCCCTGATTGATCATCGGCTCGATGGTGAAGGTCATGCCGGCTTTCAGTTCCATGCCGGTGCCGGCGCGGCCGTAATGCAGAATTTGCGGCTCTTCGTGGAACACCTTGCCGATGCCGTGACCGCAGAACTCGCGAACCACCGAGAAACCGTTCTTTTCAGCGTGCTTCTGGATGACTTCGCCGATATCGCCGAGGCGGCAGCCAGGCTTGACCAGTTCGATGGCCTTGTACATGCATTCCTGGGTGACTTGCGACAGGCGCTCGGCCCAGACCGGCACGTTGCCGACGTGGAACATGCGGCTGGTGTCGCCGTGGTAGCCATCCTTGATCACGGTGACGTCGATGTTCAGCGTGTCGCCATCTTTCAGCGGCTTCTCGTTCGGGATGCCGTGGCAGACCACGTGGTTGATCGAGGTGCAGATCGACTTCGGAAAGCCTTTATAGTTGAGCGGGGCAGGGATGGCTTTCTGCTCGTTGACGATGTAGTCGTGGCAGATGCGGTCGAGCTCTTCGGTCGTGACGCCCGGCTTGACGTATTCGGCAATCATTTCCAGCACATCGGC
Organism: Pseudomonas sp. 05N36; assembly: GCF_056397385.1. Lineage (NCBI taxonomy): Bacteria > Pseudomonadati > Pseudomonadota > Gammaproteobacteria > Pseudomonadales > Pseudomonadaceae > Pseudomonas > Pseudomonas sp. 05N36. Next base: position 220,553 of record NZ_JBFTNH010000006.1, read on the forward strand.
GGCAAGCTTGCCGGCGATCCGCATTTTTGCGATGTCCTCTGGGGTTTTGAGGGTGACGGTCATACAGGTTCTCTCTACGCTCAGTGGCGCTTTCTATACGGAATGGGCTCTGCGTGATGCTGCTCGCAGCCCTGAAAAACACGATTCTAACAGACGATCACGGCGAATCCGCGCCTCTGTGCATCGCTTCTCTTTATAGAATGGCGCATTCTGGGGGGATTCCAAGGGCCGGAACAAAAGCACAGATCAGGTTTTAAGAATCCGGGTTTCGTTTTCGTCCTCCTTGTGATATAAAATGCGCCGCTTTCCGGGTATACCCCGAAAAGCTTAAATCCACACACGTGTCGACACGATGACCTGGGTGCCTTCAGCTGATGCTGCTGGTTGGTCATTGGGATACGTGGAGGCCAAACCCGACTTATTAAGGAACTATCATGTCCCAAGTCAACATGCGCGATATGCTGAAGGCCGGTGTGCACTTCGGTCACCAGACCCGTTACTGGAACCCGAAAATGGGTAAGTACATTTTCGGCGCGCGTAACAAGATCCACATCATCAACCTTGAAAAAACCCTGCCAATGTTCAACGAAGCTCTGACTTTCGTAGAGCGTCTGGCCCAGGGCAAAAACAAGATTCTGTTCGTCGGCACCAAGCGTTCCGCTGGCAAGATCGTTGCTGAAGAAGCAGCACGTTGCGGTTCGCCGTACGTCGATCACCGCTGGTTGGGCGGCATGCTGACCAACTTCAAAACCATCCGTGCTTCCATCAAGCGTCTGCGTGACCTTGAAGTACAAGCCGAAGACGGTACTTTCGCCAAGCTGACCAAGAAAGAGGCGCTGATGCGCACTCGCGACCTGGAAAAGCTCGATCGTTCCCTGGGTGGTATCAAGGACATGGGCGGTCTGCCTGACGCACTGTTCGTTATCGACGTTGATCACGAGCGCATCGCGATCACCGAAGCCAACAAGCTGGGCATCCCGGTTATCGGCGTAGTCGATACCAACAGCAGCCCGGAAGGCGTTGACTACATCATCCCAGGCAACGATGACGCAATCCGCGCTATCCAGCTGTACATGGGTTCGATGGCTGACGCTGTAATCCGCGGTCGCAACCACGTTGCTGGCGGCACCGAGCAGTTCGTTGAAGAAGCTCCGGTAGCAGCAGCTGAGTAATTGACGCCTTGGCGTTGACTCAGTAAGCAAAAAGGGGGCTTGGCCCCCTTTTTGCCACCTCGAAAACCATTTGTTGGCGCCCGTTTCAGGGATGCCGCTACTGCATTTGTAATGTGCAGCAGCTAACAAGGGTGGTTCGGGAAGAATTGAACGCCCGTTCGATCGGGTGGAATGGTTGATAACCTATCCAAGAGGAATTTTGAAATGGCAGAGATTACTGCAGCGTTGGTCAAAGAACTGCGCGAGCGTACTGGCGAAGGCATGATGGACTGCAAGAAAGCCTTGACCAAGGCTGGCGGCGACATCGAGAAAGCCATTGATGACATGCGTGCTTCGGGCGCCATCAAGGCAGCCAAAAAAGCAGGCAACGTTGCTGCTGAAGGCGCGATCGCTCTGAAGGAAGACGGTAAATCCGCAGTCCTGCTGGAAGTGAACTCGCAGACTGACTTCCTGGCTCTGCAAGATGACTTCAAGGTATTTGTTGCTGCTAGCGTTGAAAAAGCGTTCGCCGACAAGCTGACTACCGTTGAGCCTCTGATCGAAGCTCAAGAAGCTGCTCGCCTGGTATTGGTCGGCAAGGTTGGCGAAAACGTCAACATCCGTCGCCTGACTCGCGTTGAAGGTGATGTTGTCGGTGGTTACCTGCACGGCAACAAGATCGGTGTAGCTGTTGTTCTGAAGGGTGGCAACGTTGAGCTGGCCAAAGACATCGCTATGCACGTAGCGGCTACCAACCCTGAATTCCTGCTGCCGTCGGAAGTTTCCGCTGAAGCGATCGAGCGCGAGAAAGGCGTGTTCCTGACCCTCAACGCTGACAAGATCGCCGGCAAGCCAGAAAACATCGTTGAAAACATGGTCAAAGGCCGTATCAGCAAGTTCCTGGCTGAAGCGAGCCTGGTTGAGCAGGCGTTCGTCAAGAACCCTGAAATCAAGGTTGGCGAACTGGCCAAGAAAGCCGGTGCTGAAATCGTTTCTTTCACTTACTTCAAAGTAGGCGAAGGCATCGAGAAGCCAGTCGACAACTTCGCTGAAGAAGTTGCTGCTCAACTGGCTGCTGCCAAGCAGTAAGACGGTTTTTTTAACTGTCGCCCTGAAGAGGCTGCCCGCTCACGCGCGCAGCCTCTTTTCAGATGGGGAAGCCAATTTATTTGGTTTTCCGTCGGAACTGGCTTACAAAGCCGTGTTCCGATGGCGCTGTGACAGCGTCACGTTAGAGTGAACGCAGGCTGCAAACAGCCCGCAAAGAATTTTTAAAATACGCCGCAGGAGAGATTCGCAATGGCTCAGCAGGGCAGTGGTTATCAGGCTCGCTATAAACGCATTCTACTCAAGCTTAGCGGCGAGGCCTTGATGGGCTCCGAAGAGTTCGGGATCGACCCCAAGGTTCTGGATCGCATGGCGCTGGAAGTCGGCCAACTGGTCGGTATCGGCGTTCAGGTTGGTCTGGTGATTGGTGGTGGTAATCTGTTCCGTGGTGCGGCACTGAGTGCGGCCGGCATGGATCGGGTAACGGGTGACCACATGGGCATGCTGGCCACTGTGATGAACGCCCTGGCCATGCGTGACGCGCTGGAACGTGCGAATATCTCGGCTATCGTGATGTCGGCTATTTCCATGGTAGGCGTGACCGATCACTACGATCGCCGCAAAGCCATGCGTCACCTGAACTCCAAGGAAGTGGTCATCTTCGCTGCCGGTACCGGCAACCCGTTCTTTACCACCGACTCGGCAGCCTGCCTGCGCGCGATCGAGATCGATGCTGACGTCGTGTTGAAAGCGACCAAGGTTGATGGTGTGTACACCGCTGACCCATTCAAAGACCCGCATGCCGAGAAGTTCGATCATCTGACCTACGATGAAGTACTGGATCGCAAGCTGGGTGTGATGGATCTGACGGCAATTTGCCTGTGCCGCGACCACAAAATGCCGCTGCGCGTATTTAATATGAACAAGCCCGGCGCCCTGCTGAACATCGTGCATGGCGGCGCTGAAGGAACCCTGATCGAGGAAGGCGAGCAATGATCAACGAAATCAAGAAAGACGCTCAAGAGCGCATGACCAAGTCCCTGGAATCGCTGGTGCACGCTTTTGGCCAGATCCGTACCGGCAAGGCGCACCCAAGCATCCTGGGTAGCGTGATGGTGCCTTACTACGGTTCGGATACTCCTTTGAGCAGCGTGGCCAACGTCACCGTGAAGGACTCCCGGACCCTGCAAGTCGTGGCTTTCGAGCGCAACATGCTCGCAGCGGTCGACAAGGCGATCCAGAGTGCTGGCCTGAACCTCAACCCGACGAACCTGGGTGAGTTGCTGCTGATCTCCATGCCGGCCTTGACCGAGGAAACCCGCAAGGGCTTCACCAAGCAAGCGCGCAGCGCAGCCGAAGATGCTCGTGTCGCGGTGCGTAATATTCGCCGTGATGCTCTGGGCGACCTGAAGAAGCTGGTCAAGGATAAGGAAATCAGCGAAGACGAAGAGCGTCGCGCGAGTGCCGATATCGACAAGTTGATCAAAGACTTCGAGGCTCAGATCAATAAGCTCACCGAAGACAAAGAAAAGGACCTGATGGCCGTATAAGGGGTCAGGACGCCTTCATGGAAAAGACCAAGCAGCCAGTGCTGTCCTCGGTGCCGCGCCACGTCGCGATCATCATGGACGGTAATAATCGCTGGGCAAAAAAACGTTTCTTGCCCGGTGTTGCCGGGCACAAGGCTGGCGTCGATGCTGTGCGCGCGGTCATTGAGGTGTGCGCTGAGGCCGGGGTTGAAGTACTGACCCTGTTCGCCTTCTCCAGTGAAAACTGGCAGCGTCCGGCCGATGAAGTCAGCGCATTGATGGATTTGTTTTTCAAGGCGCTGCGTCGCGAGGCCAAGCGCCTGAACGACAACAACATCACGTTGCGTATTATCGGCGATCGTTCGCGTTTTCATCCCGAGCTTCAGGCAGCCATGCGTGAGGCGGAGGCAATGACAGTCGGCGCCAATCGTTTTGTCCTGCAGATTGCGGCCAACTATGGCGGCCAATGGGATATCGCCCAGGCCGCACAACGTCTGGCGCGAGAAGTTCAGGCCGGACATTTGCGTCCGGACGACATCACTCCGCAGTTGCTGCAGACCTGCCTGGCTACCGGTGATCTGCCGTTGCCGGATTTGTGCATTCGTACCGGCGGCGAACATCGCATCAGCAATTTCCTGCTGTGGCAATTGGCGTACTCCGAGCTGTATTTCTCCGACCTGTTCTGGCCGGACTTCAAACACGAAGCCATGCGTAATGCATTGGCCGATTTCGCTTCTCGCCAGCGTCGCTTCGGTAAAACGAGTGAGCAGGTCGAGGCTGGAGCCCGGGTTTAATGCTTAAACAACGAATCATCACTGCGCTGATCCTGCTACCGATCGCCCTGTGCGGATTTTTTCTGCTCGAGGGTTCCGGTTTTGCGCTGTTTATCGGCCTGGTCGTGACTCTTGGTGCCTGGGAGTGGGCGCGTCTGGCGGGCTTCACTGCGCAACCGATCCGCGTCGCTTATGCGGCGGTGGTCGCGGCGATGCTGTTTGTCATGCACGTGCTACCGGGGCTCTCGCCCTGGGTGCTGGGGGCTGCAGTGCTCTGGTGGGCGGTGGCAACCTATCTGGTGCTGACCTATCCCAAGACCAGTGAGCATTGGGCCAGTGCGGCCTGCAAGCTGGTGATCGGCCTGCTGATCCTGTTGCCGGCCTGGCAAGGTTTGATCCTGATCAAGCAAGAGCCGCTGGGCAACTGGCTGATCATGGCAGTGATGGTGCTGGTCTGGGGTGCAGACGTTGGCGCTTACTTTTCCGGTCGGGCATTCGGCAAGCGCAAGCTTGCTCCGCAGGTCAGTCCTGGCAAGAGCTGGGAAGGTGTGTATGGCGGCTTGCTGCTGAGTCTTGCGATCACCGCCATCGTTGGTCTGGTGCGTGACTGGACGGTCGGTGAGATGCTGAAAGGGTTGATCGGCGCGGCGATCATCGTGTTTATCTCGGTGGTCGGCGATTTGACCGAAAGTATGTTCAAGCGCCAGTCGGGCATCAAGGACAGCAGTAATCTGCTGCCGGGCCATGGCGGCATTCTGGATCGTATCGACAGTCTCACCGCGGCGATTCCGGTGTTTGCGGTATTGCTGTGGATGGCTGCATCGTGAGCCGCCCACAACAGATCACGGTCCTGGGGGCAACGGGCTCCATTGGTCTGAGCACCCTTGATGTCATCGCGCGTCATCCCGAGCGCTATCAAGTCTTTGCCTTGAGCGGCTTCTCTCGCCTGAGTGAGCTGCTGGCCTTGTGTATCCGCCACGTGCCGCGTTTTGCTGTTGTGCCGGAGCCCGTGGCTGCCCGGCGTCTGCAGGACGATCTGCGGGCTGCAGGTCTTTCTACGCGCGTGCTGGTGGGGGAGGAGGGCCTGTGTCAGGTCGCTTCCGACGCTGAAGTCGATGCGGTGATGGCGGCGATTGTCGGTGCGGCGGGATTGCGTCCGACGCTGGCGGCGGTCGAGGCAGGCAAGAAGATTCTGCTGGCCAACAAGGAAGCGCTGGTGATGTCCGGCGCTCTGTTCATGCAGGCTGTGCACAAGAGCGGGTCGGTGCTGTTGCCGATCGACAGCGAGCACAATGCGATCTTTCAGTGCATGCCCGCCGATTTTTCCCGTGGGCTTGGCGCTGTAGGTGTTCGCCGGATTTTACTGACAGCCTCTGGCGGTCCGTTCCGGCAGACTTCCATGGCTGAATTGGCGCATGTTACGCCAGAGCAGGCATGTGCCCATCCCAATTGGTCGATGGGGCGCAAGATTTCGGTCGATTCGGCCAGCATGATGAACAAGGGCCTGGAGTTGATCGAGGCCTGTTGGCTATTTGATGCCAAGCCGTCTCAGGTCGAAGTGGTGATTCATCCGCAAAGCGTGATTCATTCGCTGGTCGACTACGTCGATGGTTCGGTATTGGCGCAGTTGGGCAATCCGGATATGCGCACGCCGATCGCCAATGCGCTGGCATGGCCTGAGCGCATCGACTCCGGGGTTGCGCCGCTGGATCTGTTTGCAATCGCGCGTCTGGACTTCCAGGCGCCCGACGAAGAGCGTTTCCCGTGCTTGCGTCTGGCGCGCCAGGCGGCCGAGGCCGGGAACAGTGCTCCGGCCATGCTGAACGCCGCGAATGAGGTGGCTGTTGCAGCCTTTCTCGATGGACGTGTCCGTTACCTGGAGATCGCGAGTATCATCGAAGAGGTGTTGAACCTCGAACCTGTGGTTTCGGTCGATGATCTCGATGCGGTTTTCACTGCGGACGCGAAAGCACGTGTCCTGGCCGAGCGTTGGTTGAGTCGTCACGGGCGATAGGTGTTGCGGTGGGTTTGCCCAAGGCAGCACTGAATAGGATTGCGGAGAAAGTAGATGAGCGCGCTCTATATGATTGTCGGCACCCTGGTGGCTTTGGGTGTGCTGGTCACCTTCCATGAATTTGGCCATTTCTGGGTCGCGCGTCGCTGTGGCGTCAAGGTTCTGCGTTTCTCCGTGGGCTTCGGCCTGCCACTGCTGCGCTGGCATGACCGGCGCGGCACCGAGTTCGTGATCGCTGCCATCCCTTTGGGTGGTTACGTGAAGATGCTTGATGAGCGTGAAGGCGAAGTGCCGGCCGATCAGCTTGATCAGGCTTTCAATCGCAAGACCGTTCGTCAGCGCATCGCCATCGTAGCTGCCGGACCTATTGCCAACTTTTTGTTGGCGCTGACGTTTTTCTGGGTGCTGGCAATGCTTGGCACCGAGCAGGTGCGTCCTGTTATCGGAGCCGTTGAAGTCGGCAGCATGGCCGCCAAGGCCGGCTTGAATCCGGGGCAGGAAATCGTCGCCATCGATGGTGAGCCGACTTCGGGTTGGGCGGCGGTGAATCTGCAGCTGGTCCGGCGTCTTGGTGAAAGCGGTTCGATGCAGTTGCTGGTGCGCGAACAGGGCTCTACCGTCGATTCGCCGCGCGAGCTGGTGCTGGATCACTGGCTCAAGGGGGCTGATGAGCCGGACCCGATTCGTTCGCTGGGTATTCGCCCTTGGCGTCCGGCATTGCCGCCAGTGTTGGCCGAGCTGGACCCTAAAGGCCCGGCGCAGGCAGCAGGCCTGAAGACCGGCGACCGTCTGCTGGCGCTCGATGGCCAGGCCCTGACCGATTGGCAGCAAGTGGTCGATTGGGTGCGTGTGCGTCCTGATACCAAAATTGTGCTGCATATCGAGCGAGACGGTGCTCAAATCGACGTCCCGGTTACCTTGGCAACTCGCGACAAGGCGAAAGTAGCCAGTGGTTATCTGGGGGCCGGGGTAAAGGCTGTCGATTGGCCACCAGCCATGATTCGCGAGGTCAGCTACGGTCCCGTGGCCGCGATTGGCGAAGGTGCTCGACGCACCTGGACCATGAGTGTGCTGACCCTTGATTCGCTAAAGAAAATGTTGTTCGGTGAGCTCTCGGTAAAAAACTTGAGTGGACCGATAACCATTGCTAAAGTGGCGGGCGCTTCTGCCCAGTCGGGTGTCGCAGATTTCCTGAATTTCCTGGCTTATCTGAGTATTAGCCTGGGCGTTCTGAATTTGTTGCCCATTCCTGTACTGGATGGGGGGCATTTGTTGTTTTATCTGATCGAGTGGGCGCGTGGTCGTCCCTTGTCGGATCGGGTGCAGAGTTGGGGGATACAGATCGGTATCAGTTTGGTGATCGGGGTGATGTTGCTTGCTCTGGTCAACGATCTGGGTCGACTGTAACGCTTCGCTGAATTGCGAATCTGCCGCATTTTGCGGCAGTTTGTTTATTGCCAGTTGGAATAAGAAAGGACTTCATGAAACGTCTGCTGCTAACTGCGGTTTTCACCGTATTGATGATCGCCGAAGTTCACGCCGAGTCCTTCACTATCTCCGATATTCGTATCAATGGCCTCCAGCGGGTATCCGCGGGTAGCGTCTTTGGTGCCTTGCCGTTGAACGTCGGTGAACAGGCGGATGATCGTCGCCTGGTGGAATCCACTCGTGCGCTGTTCAAAACCGGTTTCTTTCAAGATATCCAGCTGGGCCGCGATGGCAATGTCCTGGTCATTACTGTAGTCGAGCGCCCGTCGGTCGCCAGTATCGAGATCGAAGGCAACAAGGCGATCTCCACTGAAGACCTGATGAAAGGCCTTAAACAATCCGGTCTGGCCGAAGGCGAGATCTTCCAGCGTGCGACGCTTGAAGGCGTGCGTAACGAGCTGCAGCGCCAGTACGTCGCTCAAGGCCGCTACTCGGCCACCGTTGACACTGAGGTTGTTCCTCAGCCGCGCAACCGCGTTGGCTTGAAGGTCAATATCAATGAAGGCACTGTCGCGGCTATCCAGCACATCAACGTGGTGGGTAACACGGTTTTCCCCGATGAAGACCTGATCGACCTGTTCGAACTCAAGACCAGCAACTGGCTGTCGTTCTTCAAGAACGATGACAAGTACGCTCGTGAAAAGCTTTCCGGTGACCTGGAGCGCCTGCGTTCCTACTACCTGGACCGTGGCTATATCAACATGGATATCGCTTCGACCCAGGTGTCGATCACCCCGGACAAAAAACACGTCTATATCACCGTCAACATCAACGAAGGCCAGAAGTACAACGTTCGTGATGTGAAGCTCAGCGGTGACCTGAAGGTCCCTGAAGACCAGGTCAAGGCGCTGCTGCTGGTGCAAAAAGGCCAGGTGTTCTCGCGCAAGCTGATGACCACGACGTCCGAGTTGATCACCCGTCGCCTGGGCAACGAGGGCTACACCTTCGCCAACGTCAACGGCGTACCGACTCCGCATGACGACGATCACACCGTTGATATCACCTTTGTGGTCGATCCGGGCAAGCGTGCCTACGTAAACCGTATCAACTTCCGCGGCAACACCAAGTCGGAAGACGAAGTGCTCCGTCGTGAAATGCGCCAGATGGAAGGTGGCTGGGCTTCGACCTACCTGATCGATCAGTCCAAGACCCGTCTGGAACGTCTGGGCTTCTTCAAGGAAGTCAACGTCGAGACTCCCGCTGTACCGGGGGTCGATGACCAGGTTGACGTGAACTACGCCGTTGAAGAGCAACCTTCCGGTTCGATTACCGCCAGCGTTGGTTTTGCTCAGAGCGCCGGTTTGATCCTGGGTGGTTCGATTACCCAGAACAACTTCCTGGGTACCGGTAACAAGGTCAGCATCGGCTTGACCCGTAGCCAATACCAGAGCCGTTATAACTTCGGTTATGTCGACCCGTACTGGACAGCCGATGGCGTGAGCCTGGGTTACAACGCTTTCTATCGCACCACCGACTACAAAAACCTTGATGTCAACGTAGCCAGCTATGCGGTAGACAGCTTGGGCGCGGGCATCAACGTCGGTTATCCGATCAGTGAAACTTCGCGTCTGACCTTTGGTCTGACCGCACAGCAAGACAAGATCAAGACCGGTCAGTACACCGTTGACGAGATTTTTGACTTCGTTAACCGTGAAGGCGACCAGTACCTGAACTTCAAGGCTTCGGCCGGTTGGTCCGAGTCGACACTGAACAAAGGCGTGCTGGCGACCCGTGGTCACTCGCAAAGCCTGACACTGGAAGCCACTACCCCGGGCAGCGACCTGTCGTTCTTCAAGCTCGACTACCGTGRCCAGTTGTTCCAGCCATTGTCTGAGAACTACACCATGCGCCTGCACACCGAGCTGGGTTATGGCGATGGTTATGGTTCTACCAACGGGCTGCCGTTCTACGAGAACTATTATGCAGGTGGTTTCAACTCGGTTCGCGGCTTCAAGGACAGTACATTGGGACCACGTGGTACCCCGAGCCGCGGCGTTGGAGTGACCGGGAACCAGGGCACTCTCGCTGACCCGGATCAGGATCCGCTGCCATTTGGTGGTAACGTCCTGATTCAAGGTGGTGTGGAAGTCCTCTTCCCATTGCCTTTCGTCAAGGACCAGCGATCCCTGCGTACCTCTGTGTTCTGGGACGTCGGCAACGTGTTCGACTCCAAGTGCGACCAGGTCAAGAATACCAATGGCACTCCTTCCAATACGCAGTGCAACGATATCAGCCTGAGCAATATGGCCAGTTCGGTGGGTGTAGGTGTGACATGGGTTACCGCCCTTGGTCCGTTGAGCTTTGCCTTGGCAATGCCGGTCAAGAAGCCGGACAGCAATGCGGAGACTCAGGTGTTCCAATTCTCCCTCGGTCAGACTTTCTAATAGCCTGACCCAAGATAACGACAATGGATTTTGTAGGAGTGCATCGTGCGTAAGTTGACTCAATTGGTTCTCCTGGCAACTGTCCTGGTAGCAACCCCGGCATTTGCCGAAATGAAAATCGCGGTACTGAACTATCAGATGGCCCTGCTGGAGTCTGACGCGGCGAAGAAGTACGCCGTCGATGCCGAGAAGAAGTTCGGTCCGCAGCTGACCAAGCTCAAAGCCCTGGAAAGCAGTGCCAAAGGCATTCAGGATCGTCTGGTAAGCGGTGGCGACAAGATGGCCCAGGGCGAGCGTGAGCGTCTTGAGCTTGAATTCAAGCAAAAGGCCCGTGACTTCCAGTTCCAGTCCAAGGAGCTGAACGAAGCCAAAGCCGTCGCTGACCGTGAAATGCTGAAGCAGCTCAAGCCGAAACTGGACAGCGCTGTGGAAGAAGTCATCAAGAAAGGTGCTTTTGACCTGGTCTTCGAGCGTGGTGCAGTGATTGATGTCAAGCCTCAGTACGACATCACTCGCCAGGTTATCGAGCGCATGAATCAGCTGAAGTAATCCATGACAGCGACTATAAAGCTCGGCCAATTGGCCGAGTTCCTCGGGGCCACTCTCCGTGGCTCCGCGGAGAAAGAAATCACTGGGCTGGCCACCTTGCAGGAGGCTGGCCCAGCTCAGTTGAGCTTTCTGGCAAATCCCCAATACCGTAAATATCTGGCCGACAGCCAGGCCGCAGCCGTGTTGCTTAAGGCCGCTGATGCAGAAGGTTTTGCCGGTGATGCGCTGGTTGTGCCTGATCCGTATGCGGCGTATGCCCGGGTTTCCCATCTGTTCGACCCCAAGCCCAAGGCTGCTGCCGGTATCCATCCGACAGCGGTGGTGGCAGCGGACGCAGTGGTTGATCCGGCTGCGAGCATTGGCGCGTTTGCCGTGATCGAAAGCGCTGCGCGAATCGCCGCAGGCGTGACGGTCGGTGCCCACTGCTTCATCGGTGCGCGCAGCGAGATCGGTGAGGGCGGCTGGTTGGCCCCGCGTGTGACGCTGTACCACGATGTACGCATCGGCAAGCGCGTGGTGATTCAGTCCGGTGCGGTGCTCGGTGGTGAAGGCTTCGGTTTTGCCAACGAAAAAGGCATCTGGCAGAAGATCGCCCAGGTGGGTGGGGTATTGATCGGCGACGATGTGGAAATTGGCGTGAATACCGCCATCGACCGCGGCGCGCTGGCCGACACTATCATCGGCAATGGCGTGAAGCTCGATAACCAGATTCAGATCGCCCACAACGTGCAAGTCGGTGATCACACCGCCATGGCGGCGTGCGTGGGGATTTCCGGCAGCACCAAAATCGGCAAGCACTGCATGCTGGCGGGTGGTGTGGGGCTGGTCGGACACATTGATATTTGCGACAACGTATTCCTGACCGGGATGACCATGGTGACTCACTCGATTACCGAGCCGGGTTCCTATTCCTCCGGGACAGCTATGCAACCGGCTGCCGAGTGGCGCAAAAGCGCCGCACGTATCCGTCAACTCGATGATATCGCGCGACGTCTGCGACAGCTGGAAAAGCGTGTTGGGGACGTGACCCCTGACGGCAATGCTTCATCAGATGGCTGATACCATTTCCATATCAAGTGTGCACAGCCGTTAGACTGCCTCCTTGATTTGCTAGAGGAGTGTGCGTCAGTCGCGCGCTCCCAATCTTTACATAGGCTTCCCCCCGAAATGATGGACATCAACGAGATTCGCGAATACCTGCCTCACCGTTACCCGTTCCTGCTGGTGGACCGGGTAGTGGAGTTGGATGTTGAGGGCAAGCGCATTCGCGCCTACAAGAATGTCAGCATCAACGAGCCGTTCTTCAATGGTCACTTTCCGGCGCATCCAATCATGCCGGGCGTACTGATCATTGAAGCGATGGCTCAGGCTGCCGGGATCCTTGGTTTCAAAATGCTCGACGTCAAGCCTGCCGATGGCACGCTTTACTACTTCGTCGGCTCCGACAAGCTGCGTTTCCGCCAGCCGGTCCTGCCGGGTGATCAGTTGATTCTTGAAGCGAAGTTCATCAGCTGCAAGCGTCAGATCTGGAAGTTCGAATGCCAGGCTTCGGTCGATGGCAAGCCAGTCTGCTCAGCTGAAATCATCTGTGCGGAACGCAAACTATGAGTTTGATTGACCCTCGCGCAATCATCGATCCGACGGCCATTCTGGCCGACGACGTCGAGGTCGGCCCGTGGTCGATCGTCGGCGCTGGTGTGGAAATCGGCGAGGGAACAGTGATCGGCCCGCACGTGATTCTCAAAGGGCCGACACGTATCGGTAAGCACAACCGCATTTACCAGTTTTCCTCGGTAGGTGAGGACACGCCCGATTTGAAGTACAAGGGTGAAGAAACCCGCCTGGTGATCGGTGACCACAATGTCATCCGTGAAGGCGTGACGATTCACCGTGGCACTGTTCAGGATCGCTCCGAAACGACCCTGGGCGACCACAACCTGATCATGGCTTATGCCCACATTGGCCATGACAGCGTTATCGGCAATAACTGCATCCTGGTCAACAACACTGCGTTGGCCGGTCACGTGCACGTCGATGACTGGGCGATCCTGTCGGGCTTTACCCTGGTTCATCAGTATTGCCATATTGGCGCCCACAGCTTTTCGGGTATGGGCACAGCCATTGGCAAGGACGTTCCGGCCTATGTCACGGTGTTCGGCAACCCTGCCGAAGCCCGTAGCATGAACTTCGAAGGCATGCGTCGCCGTGGTTTCAGCGAAGAGGCGATCCACGCATTACGCCGCGCCTACAAAGTGGTTTATCGCCAGGGTTTGACAGTCGAACAAGCGCTTGCCGAGTTGGCCGAGCCGTCGGAAGAGTTCCCGGAAGTCGCGATATTCCGTGACTCCATTCAGTCTTCGACTCGCGGCATCACCCGTTAATCATGGCCAGTCTGCGTATTGCACTGGTGGCGGGCGAAGCCTCCGGCGATATTCTGGGTGCGGGTCTGATGCGTGCGCTCAAGGCACAGCATCCTGCGGTTGAGTTCATCGGTGTCGGCGGTCCGCTGATGCAGGCTGAAGGCCTGACCTCTTACTTTCCGATGGAGCGTCTGGCGGTCATGGGCCTGGTCGAGGTGCTCGGCCGCTTGCGTGAGCTGTTGGCTCGCCGCAAAAAACTGATCGCGACCCTCATCGCCGAAAAGCCGGATGTTTTCATCGGCATCGACGCGCCGGACTTCACCCTTAACATCGAACTCAAACTGCGTCAGGCCGGAATCAAGACCGTGCATTACGTCAGTCCATCGGTTTGGGCGTGGCGTCAAAAGCGCGTGCTGAAGATTCGCGAAGGCTGCGATCTGATGCTTACGCTGTTCCCGTTTGAAGCCAAATTCTACGAAGAGAAAGGCGTACCGGTGAGGTTTGTCGGTCACTCGCTGGCCGATGCGATTCCCCTTGAGGCGGACCGCTCGGCTGCGCGTGCCGAACTGGGATTGCCAGAAGGCGACCCGCTGGTTGCGCTGATGCCGGGCAGCCGGGGCGGCGAGGTTGGGCGCCTGGGGGCTTTGTTCCTCGACACCGCCGAGCGTTTGCGGGCCATGCGGCCGGGCGTGCGGTTCGTCATGCCGTGCGCCAGCCCTGAGCGCCGTGTACAGCTCGAAGAACTGTTGGCTGGCCGCGATCTACCGGTGACCTTGCTCGATGGCCGCTCCCATCAGGCGCTGGCCGCTTGCGACGCGGTGCTGATTGCTTCGGGAACCGCCACGCTGGAAGCGCTGTTGTACAAGCGGCCGATGGTCGTGGCGTACCGCCTGGCACCGCTGACGTTCTGGATTCTCAAGCGCATGGTGAAAAGCCCTTACATCTCCTTGCCGAATTTGCTGGCCCAGCGTCTGCTGGTGCCCGAATTGCTGCAAGACGATGCGACCCCCGAGGCCTTGGCGCTGACCCTGTCGCCATTGATCGATGGCGGTGAAGAGCAAACCACCGGTTTTGACCAGATTCACCGGACCTTGCGCCGTGACGCCTCGAATCAGGCCGCAGATGCCGTCCTCAATCTGATCGGCAAATCTCAATGAGTAACGTAAAGATGCAAATGGGCCTGGATTTTACCCTCGTCGCGGACGCCGAAGACCTGGTCGCCGGTGTCGATGAGGTGGGTCGTGGCCCGCTCTGCGGCGCAGTGGTGACGGCCGCGGTGATCCTCGACCCAAACCGGCCGATTCTTGGGCTCAATGACTCGAAGAAGCTCACCGAAGCACGCCGCGAAAAGCTCTTCGACGAAATCCGCGAGAAAGCCCTGAGCTGGTGCATTGCGCGTGCCGAAGTCGAAGAAATCGATGAACTGAATATTCTGCACGCCACCATGCTGGCCATGCAGCGCGCTGTCGAAGGCCTGCACATCACACCGAAACTGGCGATGATCGACGGCAACCGCTGTCCGAAACTGGCCATGCCGGCTGAAGCGGTGGTCAAAGGCGATAGCAAGGTCCCGGCCATCGCAGCGGCATCGATCCTGGCGAAAGTCAGCCGTGATCGCGAAATGGCGGCATTCGAATTGATTTACCCGGGTTACGGCATCGGCGGCCACAAAGGCTACCCGACGCCCGTTCATCTGGAAGCCTTGGCTCGACTGGGGCCGACACCGATTCACCGGCGTTCGTTCGCGCCGGTGCGCCTTGCTTATGAGGCCCGCGAGGGTTTGATCGAGAGCTAGTCACAAGGCTGATGTTTTTGCCAAGGCCCGGTACAATCCGGGCCTTGTTGCCTTCACGTTTTCAGACAGGATCACTATGCCGGCTTCATTCGTTCACCTACGCCTGCACACTGAATACTCCCTGGTCGACGGTCTGGTGCGGATCAAACCGCTGGTCAAGACCCTGGTCGGCATGAACATGCCTGCCGTAGCGGTCACCGACCAGAACAACATGTGTTCCCTGGTCAAGTTCTACAAAAACGCCATGGGCGCCGGGATCAAGCCGATCTGTGGCGCCGACCTGTGGCTATCGAGCAAGGACCCTGACAATCCGCTGAGCCGGATCAGCTTCCTGGCGATGAACGCCGTTGGCTACCGCAACCTCACCGAGTTGATTTCGCGTGGCTTTATCGACGGCCAGCGCAATGGCCAGGTCATCATCGAGCGCGAGTGGGTAGCCGAGGCCAACGAAGGCTTGATCATGTTGTCGGCGGCGAAGGAGGGCGAGATCGGTATCGCCTTGCTCGGCGGCAATCCTGATGAAGCCGAGACGCTGGCCCGTGAGTGGATGGCCGTATTCCCGGATCGCTTCTATCTGGAAATCCAGCGCACCAATCGCCCCAACGACGAAGAACAGCTGCACGCCGCTGTGGCCCTGGCTGACAAGATCGGCGCACCGCTGGTGGCGACCAACGATGTGCGCTTCATCAAGCAGGAAGACTTCGCCGCTCACGAAACCCGCGTATGCATCGGTGAAGGGCGGGCGCTCGACGATCCGCGCCGCTCGAAGAACTACAGCGACCAGCAGTACCTCAAAAGCGCCGAGGAAATGGCCGAGTTGTTCAGCGACTTGCCCGAAGCGCTGGAAAACACCGTTGAAATCGCCAAGCGCTGCAATATCGATGTGAAGCTCGGCAAGCACTTCCTGCCCAACTTCCCGATTCCCGATGGCATGACCATCGACGAGTACTTCCGCAAAGTCTCCTTTGACGGCCTGGAAGAGCGCTTGAGCGTTCTGCTGCCCAAGGACACGACCGAAGATTACGAGGCCAAGCGTCAGGTCTATGTCGACCGGTTGAATTTCGAGCTGGATATCATCATCCAGATGGGCTTCCCCGGTTACTTCCTGATCGTTATGGACTTTATCCAGTGGGCCAAGAACAACGGCGTACCGGTAGGTCCTGGCCGTGGGTCGGGTGCCGGGTCGCTGGTGGCCTATGTGCAGAAAATCACCGACCTCGACCCGCTGGAATATGACCTGCTGTTCGAACGTTTCCTGAACCCGGAACGGGTTTCCATGCCCGACTTCGACGTCGACTTCTGCATGGACGGTCGTGACCGGGTGATCGATTACGTGGCCGAGAAATACGGCCGCAACGCGGTAAGCCAGATCATCACCTTCGGTTCCATGGCCGCCAAGGCTGTGGTCCGTGACGTGGCGCGGGTGCAGGGCAAGTCCTACGGACTGGCGGATCGTCTGTCGAAGATGATCCCCTTCGAAGTCGGCATGACCCTGGAAAAAGCCTACGAGCAGGAAGAAATCCTCCGCGACTTCATCAAGGTCGATGAAGAGGCTGCGGAAATCTGGGAGATGGCGCGCAAGCTTGAAGGCGTTGTGCGTAACGTCGGCAAGCACGCCGGTGGTGTGGTGATCGCGCCGACCAAGCTGACCGACTTCTCGCCGATCTATTGCGACGAAGAGGGTGGCGGCCTAGTAACCCAGTTCGACAAGGACGACGTCGAGGCTGCTGGTCTGGTGAAGTTCGACTTCCTGGGGTTGCGAACCCTGACCATCATCGATTGGGCGCTGAAAACCATCAACCGCGACCGCGCCAAGGTCAATGAGCCGCCGCTGGATATCGCGTTTATCCCGCTGGACGACAAGCCGACCTACACGCTGCTGCAAAAAGCTGAAACCACCGCGGTGTTCCAGCTCGAGTCGCGCGGCATGAAAGAGCTGATCAAAAAGCTCAAGCCCGACTGCCTGGAAGACTTGATCGCACTCGTGGCGTTGTTCCGTCCGGGCCCGCTGCAATCGGGCATGGTGGATGACTTCATCAACCGTAAGCACGGTCGCGCCGAGCTGGCGTACCCGCACTCGGATTACCAGTACGAAGGCCTCAAGCCGGTATTGGCGCCGACCTACGGCATCATCCTGTATCAGGAACAGGTGATGCAGATTGCTCAGGTCATGGCCGGGTACACCCTCGGTGGTGCGGACATGCTGCGTCGGGCCATGGGTAAGAAAAAACCCGAAGAAATGGCCAAGCAGCGTGGTGGCTTCATTGAAGGTTGCGCGACCAATAATATCGATGCCGACCTGGCCGGTAACATTTTCGACCTGGTGGAAAAATTCGCCGGTTACGGCTTCAACAAATCCCACTCCGCCGCCTACGGCCTGGTGTCGTACCAGACCGCCTGGCTGAAAGCCCACTACCCGGCGCCGTTCATGGCCGCGGTACTCTCGGCGGATATGCACAACACCGACAAGGTCGTGACCTTGATCGAAGAAGTGCGGACCATGAAGCTGCGCCTCGACGCGCCAGACGTGAACACCTCGGAGTTCAAGTTCACAGTGAACGACGAAGGCCGGATCATTTACGGTCTGGGGGCGATCAAGGGGGTTGGTGAGGGGCCGGTTGAAGCGATTACCGAGGCGCGCCTGGAAGGGCCGTTCAAAGATCTGTTCGATTTCTGCGCCCGGGTCGACCTCAAGCGCATCAACAAACGGACCCTCGACGGGTTGATCCGCAGCGGTGCGCTGGACCGACTTGGCCCGTATTTCCACGACGAACCGAAAGCCTATCAGGCCAACATCGACCGCAATCGCGCCGTCTTGCTGACGGCCATGGAAGAAGCGATCAAGGCGGCCGAGCAGACCGCACGGACCCACGACAGTGGCCACGCCGACCTGTTTGGCGGTCTGTTTGTCGAGGAAGACGCCGACGTCTACGCCAATCACCGCAAGGCCAAGGAGCTGACGCTCAAGGAGCGCCTGAAGGGGGAGAAAGATACCCTGGGGCTGTACCTGACCGGTCACCCGATTGACGAATACGAAGGTGAAATCCGCCGCTTTGCCCGTCAGCGCATCATCGATTTGAAACCGGCGCGTGATACACAGACGGTTGCGGGCATGATCATTGCCTTGCGGGTAATGAAGAACAAGAAGGGCGACAAGATGGGGTTCATCACCCTCGACGACCGCTCGGGCCGGATCGAAGCGTCGCTGTTTGCCGAGGCGTTCCATTCCGCGCAGTCGCTGTTGCAGACTGACGCGATGGTGGTGGTCGAAGGCGAAGTCAGCAATGACGACTTCTCCGGTGGCCTGCGCTTGCGGGTCAAGCGGGTGATGAGCATGGAAGATGCGCGCACCAACCTGGCCGAAAGCCTGCGCCTGAAGGTCCAGACCCAGGACCTCAAAGGCGATCAGCTACGCTGGCTGGGCGAGTTGTTCAAGCGTCACCGCGGCGCGTGCCCGATTACCATGGAGTACACCAGTCCTGACGCCAAGGCCTTGTTGCAGTTCGGCGAGACCTGGCGAATCGATCCGGCGGATGCCTTGATTCAAGCCCTGCGTGACCAGTTCGGGCGAGACAACGTCTTCCTCCAATACCGTTGACGGTCAGGTGCCATTCTTTACCTTTGAAAGCTTGGCCTTGACCTCGACCCAATTTTTAATCTCGACCTGAACGCGCCTGTCCCTTAAGGTAGGGCGCGAATAGACAACCGGCCGGCCCAAGCTCTCTTGGACGTCGACCCAAGACGGACGCCTATGAACCCGAATTTTCTTGATTTCGAACAGCCGATCGCCGACCTGCAAGCCAAGATCGAAGAGTTGCGCTTGGTCGGTAATGACAATTCGCTGAATATCGGCGATGAAATCTCCCGCCTGCAGGACAAGAGCAGCACGCTCACCGAAGACATCTTCGGCAAGTTGACCAGCTGGCAGATCGCGCGTCTGGCGCGTCATCCGCGTCGCCCGTACACCCTGGACTACATCGAGCACATCTTCACCGAGTTCGATGAATTGCACGGTGACCGTCACTTCTCCGACGACGCTGCGATTGTCGGCGGTGTTGCCCGTCTGGACGACCAGCCGGTGATGATCATCGGTCACCAGAAAGGCCGCGAAGTGCGCGAGAAAGTTCGTCGCAACTTCGGCATGCCGCGTCCTGAGGGCTACCGCAAGGCCTGCCGTCTGATGGAAATGGCCGAGCGTTTCAAAATGCCGATCCTGACGTTCATCGACACCCCGGGTGCCTACCCTGGCATCGACGCTGAAGAGCGCAACCAGAGCGAAGCGATTGCCTGGAACCTGCGTGTCATGGCCCGCCTGAAGACCCCGATCATCGCCACCGTGATCGGTGAGGGTGGTTCCGGCGGTGCACTGGCGATCGGCGTTTGCGACCAGTTGAACATGCTGCAGTACTCGACCTACGCGGTGATCTCGCCGGAAGGTTGTGCCTCGATTCTGTGGAAAACCGCTGAGAAGGCACCGGATGCTGCTGAAGCCATGGGCATCACCGCCGAGCGCCTGAAAGGCCTGGGTATCGTTGATAAAGTGATCAGCGAGCCACTGGGTGGCGCACACCGTGATCCGGCCGCTGCTGCTGCCTTGATCCGTGCCGAGCTGAGCTCGCAACTGGCGATGCTGAAGAAGTTCGACAACGACGCGCTGCTGGCCCGCCGTTACGAGCGTCTGATGAGCTACGGTCTCTGATCTGACCTCGCTGTACCCATGTGGGAGCGAGCCTGCTCGCGATGGTGGCCTGACATTCAACACATCTGTTGGCTGTTGAACCGCTATCGCGAGCAGGCTCGCTCCCACATTTGATTTGTGCGGAGTGATCGATATGCGTCAGCCCACGATTGATCTGCCTGCCCGGCTGCTGCTGAAACTGACGCCCTGGCGCACCGCGCCGACGTGGCGTGTCGCCTTCTCTGGTGGTCTCGACTCCACCGTTCTGCTGCACCTTCTTGCGCAACTCGCAAAAAAGCATTCCCTGCCTGAACTCAAAGCCATTCACATCCATCACGGCCTCCAGGCTGCGGCTGATGCGTGGCCGGAGCATTCTCAGCGGGTGTGTGACGCACTGGGAGTGTCATTGGAGGTTATTCACGTTCAGGTTCAGCCTGGGGCGAGCCTGGAACGCGCGGCGCGTGAGGCGCGGTATGGCGCCTTTGTCGAGGCGACTCAAGCCAATGAGCTGCTACTGACGGCGCAGCACCGGAACGATCAGGCAGAAACTCTTTTGTTCCGTCTATTGCGCGGGGCAGGGGTGAGAGGCTTGTCGGCAATCCCGTCGCAGCGTCCATTGGGGCGTGGTTTTTTGCTGCGGCCGTTGCTGGACGTGTCGCGGGCCGAACTCGAAGCCTATGCCGTCGAGCATCAGTTGAACTGGATCGAAGATCCGTCGAACGCCGATCAACAGTTTTCTCGCAATTACCTTCGTCAGCAGATTTTTCCGGCGCTGACTCAGCGTTGGCCGCAGGCCGTGACCACCATTGCCCGCAGTGCTGCGCATTTGAGTGAAGCGCAGGGGCTGCTCGATGATTTGGCCGAGATGGATCTGGTGCCCGCCGCAACGGTCAGCGAGTTCGATTGGCTGGGTGTGCCGTCGCTGGAAATGGCTGCGCTTGAAAAGCTTTCCGCCGCCCGCCAGCGCAATGCCCTCAGCCACTGGTTGGCGCCGTTGACGCGTATGCCGGACAGCGACCATTGGTCGGGTTGGGAAAATTTGCGCGATGCAGCGACGGATGCGCGACCAATCTGGCGCCTGGCAGACGGTGAATTACATCGAGCGAACGGGCGAATCTGGTGGTTGTCCGGCCATTGGCTGAACCTCCCCGAGCTGGCTCCGTCGTGGCCTGATCCGTCGGCGGCACTGCTGCTGCCGAATAACGGACGGTTGACCTTCAGCGGGACCGTTCCTGCCGGCGCATTAAGCGTGCGCTACCGGCAGGGCGGTGAAGTCATGCATTTGCCGGGGCGGGGGCATCGCGACCTCAAGCGTTTGCTCAATGAAAGCGGCCTGCCACTGTTTGCCCGTGGCAGATTGCCGCTGCTCTACTGCAATGAGCAATTGCTCGCGGTGGCAAACCTGCATGGACTCGACGGTAGCGCGGGGGGAAACGGTCTTTTGCGGTGGCAGCCAGCGATCAACGATCAAGGTTTGAGCTGAAAGGGGCTTTCCGGTAGACTACGCTCCCTTCTTGATACAACTTCTGTGGATTCAAACGAATTGCAGGAGTTGCCGATTACCAAGCAGTCTTTGCTGGGCGATTCCAAAAAATGTGTAGCGAGCAACGTACCGGTGATTCTTCTTCCGGTCTGTCCCAACGCGGCGGTTTTTTTGAAAGATGCACTGTAATTAATGCAGGTGATCGGGGGCTTCGGCCTTCCTTCGCTTTCCCCGGCGGCTCGGACCGCTTTAACGCAGACTTCTAGGGTTTTTCATGACGCGCTACATATTCGTCACGGGCGGTGTTGTTTCTTCATTGGGGAAAGGCATTGCATCGGCTTCATTGGCGGCCATCCTGGAGGCGCGGGGACTTAAGGTCACCATGCTCAAGCTGGACCCGTACATCAACGTTGACCCGGGCACCATGAGCCCGTTCCAGCACGGTGAAGTGTTCGTCACTCACGACGGCGCCGAGACCGACCTGGACCTGGGCCACTACGAGCGGTTCATCCGCACGACCATGACCCAGAACAACAACTTCACCACCGGCCGTGTCTAYGAGCACGTCCTGCGCAAAGAGCGCCGTGGTGATTACCTGGGCGCAACCATCCAGGTGATTCCGCACATCACCGACGAAATCAAGCGCCGCATCATCAAGGGTGCAGGCGATGCCGACGTGGCGATGGTCGAGATCGGTGGCACCGTAGGTGACATCGAATCCCAGCCGTTCCTCGAAGCCATCCGTCAATTGCGTTTCGAAGTCGGCGCCAAGCGCGCGATGCTGATGCACCTGACTCTGGTGCCGTACATCGCCACTGCCGGCGAAACCAAAACCAAGCCAACTCAGCACTCGGTCAAGGAACTGCGTTCCATCGGCCTGCAGCCAGACGTGCTGGTATGCCGTTCCGACCACCCAATCGATATCTCTTCGCGTCGCAAGATCGCGCAGTTCACCAACGTTGAAGAACGTGCGGTCATCGCGCTGGAAGACGCCGACACCATCTACAAGATCCCGGGCATCCTGCATTCCCAGGGCCTGGATGATTTCGTCGTCGAGCGGTTCGGCCTGCAATGTGGCGGCGCCGATCTGTCCGAGTGGGAAGCCGTGGTTGATGCCAAGCTCAACCCTGAGCACGAAGTCACCATCGCCATGGTCGGCAAGTACATGGAGCTGCTGGACGCCTACAAGTCGCTGATCGAAGCGATGAGTCATGCCGGCATCAGCAACCGTACCAAGGTCAACCTGCGTTACATCGACTCCGAAGACATCGAGAACCAGGGCACCGCGCTGCTGGAAGGCGCTGATGCGATTCTGGTTCCAGGCGGCTTCGGTCTGCGTGGCGTGGAAGGCAAGATCACCGCCGTTCAATACGCTCGCGAAAACAAGGTTCCGTACCTGGGTATCTGCCTGGGCATGCAAGTCGCGGTGATCGAGTTCGCCCGTAACGTGCTGGGCTGGAAAGACGCCAACTCCACCGAATTCGATCGCACCAGCGGTCACCCGGTCGTGGGTCTGATCACCGAGTGGGAAGATGCCACCGGTGCCGTCGAAACCCGTTCCGAATCGTCCGATCTGGGTGGCACCATGCGTCTGGGTGCTCAGGAATGCCTGCTGGAAGCCGGCTCCCTGGTCCACGATTGCTACAGCAAGGACGTGATCGTCGAGCGTCATCGTCATCGCTATGAAGTGAACAACAAGCTGCTGCCGCAACTGATCGAAGCCGGTCTGAAAATCTCCGGTCGTTCCGGTGACGGTGCGCTGGTTGAAGTGGTTGAAGCACCGAACCACCCATGGTTCGTTGCTTGCCAGTTCCACCCGGAGTTCACCTCGACTCCGCGCGACGGCCACCCGTTGTTCAGCGGCTTCGTCAAAGCAGCTTTGGCTCAACACCAGAAGAAGGCTTGAACCTGATGGCTCAAAAGATCATCCGCGTAGGCAACATCGAAATCGCCAACGACAAACCGATGGTGCTGTTCGGTGGCATGAACGTGCTGGAAAGCCGTGACATGGCGATGCAGGTCTGTGAAGAGTACGTAAAGGTCACCGAGAAACTCGGTATCCCTTACGTGTTCAAGGCCAGCTTCGACAAGGCCAACCGTTCGTCGGTAACGTCCTATCGGGGCCCCGGCCTCGAGGAAGGCATGCGGATTTTCCAGGACATCAAGCAAGCCTTTGGCGTGCCGATCATCACCGATGTCCATGAGCCCGAGCAGGCTGCAGTTGTCGCTGAAGTCTGCGAGATCATCCAGTTGCCGGCCTTCCTGTCGCGCCAGACCGATCTGGTCGTCGCGATGGCCAAGACCGGCGCGGTGATCAACATCAAGAAAGCCCAGTTCCTCGCCCCTCAGGAAATGAAACACATCCTGAGCAAATGCGAAGAGGCCGGTAACGATCAGTTGATCCTCTGCGAACGTGGTTCGAGCTTCGGCTACAACAACCTGGTCGTGGACATGCTTGGCTTCGGCATCATGAAGCAGTTCGAATACCCGGTGTTCTTCGACGTGACCCACGCGCTGCAAATGCCTGGTGGTCGCTCGGATTCTGCCGGCGGACGCCGCGCCCAGGTTACCGACCTGGCCAAGGCGGGCATGAGCCAGTCGCTGGCCGGCCTGTTCCTGGAAGCGCATCCGGATCCGGACAATGCCAAATGCGACGGCCCTTGCGCTTTGCGTTTGGACAAACTGGAGCCATTCCTGGCTCAGCTCAAGGCTCTGGACGAACTGGTGAAGAGTTTTCCGACGGTAGAAACCGCGTAATCCTCAATTCTCCGGTAAAGTACCCCACGATTCATTGACCGCTCAAGCCCTCGGGCTTGAGCCTTATCGTCCGCAAGTCTGCCCGCTGCCAATCACTTGCCGACGATAAAAGATTTCCTACAGCTGCGTCGTTTTCGTCAACTTTGGAGTGTTTACAACAATGGCAAAAATCGTCGACATCAAAGGTCGTGAAGTTCTCGACTCCCGTGGCAATCCCACCGTCGAAGCGGACGTGCTTCTCGATAACGGCATCATCGGCAGTGCTTGCGCGCCGTCCGGTGCTTCCACCGGTTCGCGCGAAGCGCTCGAGCTGCGTGATGGCGACAAGAGCCGTTACCTGGGCAAGGGTGTACTGAAAGCCGTGGCCAACATCAATGGCCCGATTCGCACCGCGCTGCTGGGTAAAGACCCGGTTGACCAGAAAGCCCTCGACCGCATCATGATCGAGCTGGACGGTACCGAGAACAAGGGCAGCCTGGGCGCCAACGCGATCCTCGCCGTGTCCCTGGCGGCTGCCAAGGCTGCTGCTCACGACCAGGACCTGCCGCTGTACGCACATATCGCCAACCTGAACGGTACGCCGGGTGTTTACTCGATGCCGGTTCCGATGATGAACATCATCAACGGTGGCGAGCACGCCGATAACAACGTCGACATCCAGGAATTCATGGTTCAGCCAGTGGGCGCCAAGACTTTCTCGGAAGGTCTGCGCATGGGCACCGAGATTTTCCATCACCTCAAAGCTGTGCTGAAGGCTCGTGGCCTGAGCACTGCGGTCGGTGACGAAGGCGGTTTCGCACCGAACCTGGCGTCCAACGAAGATGCACTGAAAGTGATCTCCGAAGCCGTGGCCAACGCTGGCTACAAACTGGGCACCGACGTGACCCTGGCCCTGGACTGCGCGGCCAGCGAATTCTACGAAGATGGCAAGTACAACCTGTCCGGTGAAGGCCAGGTGTTCACCGCCGAAGGTTTTGCCGACTACCTCAAGGGCCTGACCGAGCGTTACCCGATCATCTCCATTGAAGATGGCCTGGACGAGTCCGACTGGGCTGGCTGGAAAATCCTCACCGACAAAATCGGCGAAAAAACCCAGCTGGTGGGCGACGACCTGTTCGTGACCAACACCAAGATCCTGAAAGAAGGCATCGACAAGAAGATCGCCAACTCGATCCTGATCAAGTTCAACCAGATCGGCACCCTGACCGAAACCCTGGAAGCGATCCAGATGGCCAAGGCCGCTGGTTACACTGCCGTGATCTCGCATCGCTCCGGCGAAACCGAAGATTCGACCATTGCCGACCTGGCTGTGGGCACTTCGGCTGGCCAGATCAAAACCGGTTCGCTGTGCCGTTCCGACCGCGTTTCCAAGTACAACCAACTGCTGCGCATCGAAGAGCAATTGGGCGGCAAAGCCAAGTACAACGGTCGTGGCGAATTCCGCGGCTAAGCTTGGGATAGTAAAAAGACACCGGATTGTGTCGAAAAAATCGCAGCAGCGGGATTTTTGCCACTAATCTGATGCCTTAGAGTACGAGCCTGGTTCTTCCAGGCTTCGTACTATCAGAAGCTTTAAAGTTGGCATGGCTGTCTTTTTTCACTGGATACCTGATATTCGATGCGCAGTCCTTACTGGTTGTTTCTTGTCTTGCTCTTGCTGCTGGCTGGTTTGCAATACCGCCTGTGGGTGGGTAATGGCAGCCTGGCGCAAGTGGCCGAGCTGACCCAGCAGATTGCCGATCAGCACGCTGAGAACGAGTCGTTGCTGGAGCGCAATCGGGTCATGGACGCCGAGGTCAGCGAGTTGAAAAAAGGCATGGAGACCGTTGAAGAGCGGGCTCGCCATGAGTTGGGCATGGTCAAGGACGGTGAAACCCTTTACCAGTTGGCTCAATGATGAATACGTTACCGGCCTTCTGGGCCGTGATTCCTGCTGCGGGCGTCGGTGCCCGTATGGCCGCGGACCGTCCCAAGCAATATCTGCAACTGGGCGGGCGCACTATTCTCGAACACAGCCTTGGCTGTTTCCTCGATCATCCAGCCTTGAAAGGCCTGGTGGTCAGTCTTGCCGTTGATGATCCTTATTGGCCGACCCTGGCGTGTGCCACCGACCCGCGTATTCAACGGGTGGACGGTGGTGAAGAGCGCTCGGGTTCGGTGCTGAACGCGTTGCTGCATTTGCATGCGCAAGGCGCTGCCGATGAAGACTGGGTGTTGGTCCACGATGCGGCACGACCGAACCTGGCTCGCGATGATCTCGACAAGTTGTTGTCGGAATTGGCTGATGATCCTGTCGGTGGGTTACTGGCTGTGCCTGCGCGTGACACGCTCAAGCGTGTGGACAAGCATGGTCGGGTCCTTGAGACGGTTGACCGCAGTTTGATCTGGCAAGCGTATACGCCGCAGATGTTTCGTCTGGGTGCCTTGCATCGGGCGTTGGCGGACAGTCTGGTGGCTGATGTGACCATTACCGATGAGGCCTCTGCGATGGAGTGGTCGGGGCAGGCGCCACGCTTGATCGAGGGGCGGGCGGATAATCTCAAGGTTACCCGGCCTGAAGACCTTGAGTGGTTGCGCCTGCGTTGGGCTAATCGCCGCTGAAACCTCTGTCATACCACTCAACTGATGTAGGAGCCGAGCTTGCTCGCGAAGGCGGCCTGACAGCCGACCTATCTYTTGCAGATGTACATCAATCCATTGTGGGAGCCGGGYTTGCYCGCGAWGGCGGCYTGACAGCCGACCAATCTCCCGCAGATGTACACCAATCAAAACTGTGGGAGCTGGCTTGCCTGCGAAGGCGGCCTGACAGCCGGCCTATCTCTTGCGGATGTACTCAGTTCACCTGTGGGAGCGAGCCTGCTCGCGATG